>JBKPLN010000264.1:0-4679 GCA_046731635.1 Pseudomonadota bacterium
ACCGAGCTCAGACGAAGTCAGTTTCGCATTTGCGCAAGTGTTACCTTGAACAGAGCACGCATGTATGGCCTTCTGTAAGGCGCTAGGGCGCATGACAATCGGTGCGGAGCAATTTGCGGACATTGAGCGGACACTGCTCCAGCGGCGCCTTGCGCTTTTCCACTAACAGTTTGATTTTGTTGGAGGCCACGGCCGGAATCGAACCGGCGTGCACGGATTTGCAGTCCGCTGCGTCACCACTCCGCCACGTGGCCAATACTGGGAAGGCGTCGGTGCCCAAGCCTATATAGGAGCGAAGGCCTCGCGACAATCTCGGGTGAAACTTGCCTTTTCGCCTCCATTGCAGCACAAGGCATGGCCTTTCGCGTATTTTCAGTCGAGACCCACGATGACCGATTTTGCCGCCGCGCGCCGCAACATGGTGGACGGTCAGGTCCGTACCGCCGACGTGACCGATTTGCGGATCCAGTCAGCAATGCTGGAAATTCCACGCGAGAAATTTGTGCCGCCGGAGCTGGCAGATATCGCATATCTCGATCTCAATCTACCCGTTGGGAAGTCGGGATCACGCCGGCTGCTCAAGCCAATGGTCTTGGCCAAGTTGATCCATGCTGCCGACATCGCGTCCACCGACCGGGTTCTGGACGTTGGCTGCGCTACCGGCTACGGGGCGGCAGTGCTGGCCCGCCTTGCCCGGGAGGTTTTTGCGCTCGAGGACAATGAGGACCTCCCCCGGATGGCCCGGTCGGCGCTCTCCGATCGGCAAAATGTCGGATTAATGACGGGTCCATTAATCGCCGGCTGGCCAAAGGACGCTCCGTATGACGTTATAGTGCTTGAGGGGGCGACCGAAATCGCGCCGCAGACATTTCTGGGCCAGCTTAGGGATGGGGGACGCCTGGTGGGCATCCTGGGCAGCGGGCCTGGATCCAAAGCCATGCTTTATTGCAGGAGTGGGGACGAACTCGGTGGACGACCCATTTTTGATGCCAGCGCGGCTGTCCTGCCCGGCTTTGCAAAATCCCCGGTTTTCGCCTTCTGAGCAATACGGCGCGTTCCAAACGTTGCGAAAATAACCCAGTCCGCATCCAAATTGCGGGGACTACGGCCTCAGGGGGTTTTAAGCACCGCCTAACGCGCCTATTGTTCCGTTTCCATGAGTTGACGCGATTCTGGCGCGATGCCGTCGCGTGACGGGCGGGGTTTGAATGGCGGGGTGGGGCCTTTGTAAGGGTGTGCGGGGGCTTGCGGTGAGCACGACCGCATTGGCTAGCCTGTTGACGGCCATTCCCGCCTTCTCGGACACGCTCGAAGGGTCGCTGGTTCTCGCCTATCAGAACAATCCGACTTTGAATGCGCAGCGCGCCTCGGTGCGCGCGACCGATGAAGGGGTGCCGCAGGCGCTGGCCGGCTATCGGCCGCGGGTGACGGTCAACGGCGCGGTCGGCTCGCAGTACACGGATTCGTTGACGCGCTCGGCGACGTTTGCGGCGTCCTACACGCAATTGTCCGGCAACATGACGCCGAGCAATGTCGGGGTGACGGCGACGCAGACGTTGTTCAACGGCTTTCAGACCCCGAACCGCACCCGGCAGGCGGAGAGCCAGGTGCAGGCGGCGCGCGAGACGTTGCGGGTGCTTGAGCAGACGACGCTGCTCAACGCGGCGACCGCCTACATGAATCTTTTGCGCGACAGCGCGATCTTGGATCTGCAGCGGCGCAACGTCGAGGTTTTGCAGGAGCAGTTGCGGCAGACGCGCGACCGCTTCAATGTCGGCGAGGTGACGCGCACCGACGTTGCGCAGTCGGAATCGCGTCTGGCCGCCGGGCGCTCGCAGGTTCTGAGCGCGGAGGCCACCTACAAGGCCTCGGTCGCGACCTACCGGCAGGTGATCGGGGTCGAGCCGGGGCGGCTGGCGCCGGGTTCTCCGGTCGACCGCTTTTCGCCCTCGACGCAGGGGGCCTCGATCGGCGTGGGCACGGCGACGCACCCGGCGGTGACGAGCGCGCAGTACAATGTCGATGCGGCGCTGTTGCAGGTGAAGGTGGCGGAGGGGGCGCTTTATCCGACGCTGGCGTTGCAGGGCAACGTGCAGCAGGCCTACGAGTCGAGCCTGCTGCAGCTGCGCACGTTCAATGCCTCGGCGATCGCGCAGCTGACGGTGCCGATCTATCAGGGCGGGGCGGAGTATTCGCTGATCCGGCAGGCGAAGGAGACGCTGGGTCAGCGGCGGCTTGATCTCGACACCGCGCGCGACCAGGTGCGGCAGTCGATCGTGCAGGCCTGGGGCCAGCTTGAGGCGGCGAAAGCCAACATCGAGGCGACGCAGGCGCAGGTGCAGGCGGCGGAGATCGCGCTCAACGGGGTGCGCGAGGAGGCGCGGGTCGGCCAGCGCACCACGCTCGACGTGCTCAATGCGCAGCAGGAATTGGTGAACGCGCGGGTGGCGCTGGTGAGCGCGCAGCGCGACCGCGTGGTGGCCTCCTACACGCTGCTCGCGGCGGTGGGGCGGCTGTCGCCACAGGTGCTCGGCCTGCGGGTGCCGGTCTACGACGCCAACGTGCACTACCAGCAGGTGCGCGATGTCTGGGCCGGCGTGCGCACCCCAGACGGACGCTAGCGGCACCAGACCCAGTTCAGTTCGCATGTCCACAGTTGATTATGCGGACGGGGTTTTCCATCTGCCAAAGCGGTACTCCTCTGGCGTATAAACGTATACGACAGCGATTCGCGCCGGCTGAGTCGCCGCTGCGCGAAGCGCAGGGAGCGTGCCGGGATTGTTGAGCGAATGACGCAAACGGCGAAGGCGCAAGAACCCTCGATGGAGGAAATCCTCGCCTCCATCCGGCGTATCATCGCGGACGATGATGCGAGCAAGCCTGCCAAGGCGCCTGAAAGCGCAGCGCCGCCGAAGCCTTCGTCTGTTGTCGCTCCTCCGCCCAGCCGGCCGCCGCCTATGCCACCAAAAGCTGCAACGCCGCCGCCCGCGCCAAAGCTCGCCGCGGCAAGTCTGCCCGCTTCGAATAGTCAGGAAGACATCGATGCGATGCTGGCCGAGCTCGATGGATCGAAGGCCGCCCCGAAATCACCTGGGGCTGAGGTGCTTGACCTGACCGAAGCGATGACAGCCCCGGCGCCCGCACCGGCCTTCCGCACGATCGACGGGTCATCCGACGTCGTGTACAGCAACAAACCTGCGCCGCCTCTCGATCGCGGGTTGATCTCGAACGAAACAATCGCCGCTGTTGACAGCGCTTTCAATACGCTAGCGCACACCATCATCGGACAAAATGCGCGCACGCTCGAAGATCTGGTCAAGGAAATGCTGCGGCCGATGCTAAAGTCCTGGCTCGACGACAATCTGCCTGGTCTCGTCGAACGCATAGTGCGCGCCGAGATCGAGCGCGTCTCGCGCGGACGCTAACCAATTCCGTACCCGCGATTTCCCGAATACAAACTGGATTCCGTTTGCGCGGAATGAACGGAGTTTGTTTGGGCCTTGCAAATAAACTTCAGGGTTCCGTCTCTCGCCGTCTCCTCAGCGCGCGCGCGAACCACAAAGCGAGTGCAAGCAGACCTGCCGCCGCGATCAGGAACACAGGCACGGCGGTGAAGCGATCGAAAATCACTCCGTTTATCGCGACCCCCAGCGTTTGCCCGAGATAGAGCGCGGACGAAAAAATCGCGACCGCAGTGCCGCGTGCTTCCGGCGTCATCTGCGTGGCATTCGTCTGCAATGTGTTGTGCAGCATGTAAAAGCCGAAGCCGATGGCGGTGATGGCCAGCGGCGCAATGTTGGCATTCGGGGCAAAGGCGATCGTCACGTACGCGAGTGCCAGCAACGCGCCGCCCCCGGTGACCAGTCCGATTTGTCCGAGCCGGTTCACGAGCCTGCGCACCGAGAGACTGTAGATGAGGCCGCCGATTGCGAAAGCGCCGACAAATAATCCGACGAGGGCGAAACTGACCCCAAAGCGCAAATGAAGGTCAGCGCCGACATAGGCAAAGGCGCCGAACATGAACAGGCTTTCGATGAATCCCATGGCGATCACCGTGCGCGCCCATGGCGCGCGGAGCACGGTTGCGTAGTCGGTAACAAATCCGCGCGAGCGCGTGGCGCTGGCATGGCCGGCATGCGTGATGGGATTGCGCAAGAATTCGATGAGCAGGGCAATGGTCGCGATTGCAAACAGCGCGGCCAGAAAAAAGAACACCTGGCGCCAGCCAAAGAAATCGCCGAGAACGCCGCCGGCCGCCTGGCCGAACAACTGGCCGAGGATTTGTCCGGACAGAAAGGTGCCAAGCACCTGCTGGCGGCGCTCGTATGGAATGACATCGCCGAGGAAAGCCATCGCCAGGGGAATGATCCAGCCGGCGGACAGACCGCATGCAAGGCGCGCTGCGACCAGCGCCGGCAGCGATCCTGCAAGCCCGCACAGGAGCACCAGCACGGTCGACATCGCCGCGGCGGCCGTGACGCAGGCATATTTGCCGAAGCGATCTCCGACGGGGCCGATGATGAGCTGCACCGAGCCGTGCGCCAGCGCATAGGCGGTGACCACGACCGAGGCGGCGCCGACGCTGACGCCGAAGTCGGCAGCGATCTGCGGCAGCAGGGAATCCGAGACCCGCACCATCGACTGGCTGGCGAAGGAGGCAAGCGCAAGCAGTGTGATGG
>JBKPLN010000265.1:0-2376 GCA_046731635.1 Pseudomonadota bacterium
GCATTCGAGCGGGGGCAAAGACAAGCTCGGCAGTATCAGCAAGCAAGGTGATCGCTACTTGCGCAGCCTGTTCACGGCGGGCGCGCTTGCTGTGATCCGCTATGCCAAAATCTACGGCACCCAGCATCGGCCTTGGCTCACGGCGCTACTGGCGCGCCGGCCCACCAAGGTTGCCGCCATCGCGCTTGCCAACAAACTCGCGCGCATGGTGTGGGCCATGATGACCAGAGGTGAACGCTACAAGGAACCGGTCGCGCTTGCGGCCTGAACAAGATCGCGCCGGCCATCCGGCGTGATGTGAAGGTTGGGAAGGGCAAACAGCACGTAATGCAGACCAGTCGATCCAGCGATCAGGACAACCCACTTGAGCCAGAGCATCAATCGAATGCGAGCTACTGACCGGGACCTGATCCGCGAAGGGCATTATGGCCAGCGGTCATGAGTACCGCACGAACAGGCCGAACACATGGCCGCACCGACCAATGCTGCAACGTGAAAAAAAGTTCTTGCCAACTCGGAGCCGTCCACACATGGCTCTTGGCGGATAGTGCCTTGAATCTATGAATCATGCCGTTGCTAGCCGCTTGATGCGGTCCCGTGCCGTCCTGATGACATCGGGCACCGAAGCCTCGTTGCCGGGCGCCATGATGTGCACGCCGGAAACGTGAGCCACGTCCGCCAATTCGCTCACCATCTCAATGCAGATCCGGCGGCCTTCGACGAGCGGGTCGCTCGCCCGCTCCATTCGCTGAATAAGTGCGTCAGGAATCACCGAGCCGAACAGCTTTTCCTTGATCCAGCGCGCCGACTTGGCGGAGCGGAACGGCACAATCCCGATCAGGACGGAAAGCCTGTCGGTCACGCCGCTCTCGGCCAGCCGTGCCATGTAGCGCCGTGCCACGCCGGCATCCATGCAGAATTGGGTCTGCGCAAATTGGGCGCCGGCGGCGATCTTGGCTTGCAGCCCGCTCGGACGCCACCCGGGCGGGGGGTCGATCGGGTTGTCCGCACTGCCGAGAAAAAAATCGATGCGGCCGCTCACCTTGCGTCCGGTGGGCAGCTCGCCGCTGTCCCGCAACCGCCGCGCGGTCTCCAGCAGCGACCGCGGATCGAGATCGAATACCGGCATTGCATCCGGCTGATCTCCGGCGCTTGGATCATCGCCGCGCAGCATCAGCAAATTGCGTATGCGTGAGGCGGCAGCGCTCAACAGGTCGCTCTGCAATGCAATGCGGTTTCGATCGCGGCAGGTGAGCTGAAGGATGGGCTCGATCCCCTGCTCGACCAGCGTTGTTGCGGCCGTGACGGCGCCAAGATGAGGCCGCGCCCCGGCGCCATCGGTCACGTTGACCGCATCGGCAAGGCCCTTCAATGGCAGCGCCTTGGCCAACAGCTCATCCGGCTCGACGGAAACCGGCGGCGTCACCTCTGCTGTGATGACAAGGCGCCTGGCGCGCAATTTTTCCTGAAACGTAAGGGCCATCTGATCCAAGTCGCAAAATCCAGTGGACGTTGCAAGGGCAACAATGGGAAAAGTGGTGCTACGATTGTTGTCGCGCAACCATTTCAGACCGAGATGTTTCAACTGGCGAAATCAGTCGATGATGCCATCGCGCCGATCGGCGACGGTTGCATGCTGGTGGTGCCACGAGAGGTTTCGGGCGTGCCGATGACGGCGACGCGCGCTCTCATCAGGCGAGGCATCAAGCGGCTCCATCTTGTCGCCTTGCCAACGTCAAGTCTTCAGGCCGATCTCCTCGTCGGCGCCGGCTGCGTCGAGACTCTGGAAACGAGCGCGGTAAGCCTCGGAGAGTTCGGCCCTGCTCCGCGTTTCGGCGCGGCAGTCACATCGGGCACGATTAAACTGAAAGACGCGACTTGCCCGGCTTTGCACGCGGCCTTGCAGGCATCCGAAAAAGGCGTGCCGTTCATGCCGATGCGCGGGCTGCTCGGTTCGGACGTGCTGAGGTATCGCGAAGACTGGAAGGTGATCCCGAACCCGTTCGGCGACGACGATCCGATCGTGCTGCTGCCGGCGATCAAGCCGGACGTGGCGTTGATCCACGCGGCGATGGCCGACGGCTTCGGCAATGTCTGGATCGGACGTCAGCGAGAATTGGCCACCATGGCGCATGCCGCGGACAAGACGATTGCCACCGTGGAAAAAATCCACGACGGAAACCTGCTGGACGACCCGGTGTTTGCTGCCGGCACGCTGCCCGGTTTCTATGTCGACGCCGTCGCCGTAGCCGAGCGCGGCGCCTGGCCGCTCGGATTGCCCGATCATTATGGCGCCGACGCCGAACACCTGGCGCTCTACGCGCGCATGGCGGCGAGCGAGGTGGGATTTGCGGAGTATCTTGATCGGTATGTGTA
>JBKPLN010000266.1:0-1996 GCA_046731635.1 Pseudomonadota bacterium
GAACACCACAGCGAAGCGATTTGGGTGTGACTAAGACTGGAGGTGTGCGGCCAACCAACACAACCTTGCACTTAGCTCTGAAGCTAGCTAGTCGCACGGCCGTCCGTTGCCAGGTTTCAACCAGTTCCACCTTGCTCTGCGGTGACGACCGACAACTGACAAGCGCCGGGGATGTCCCGACCATAGTTGAAATTGGCAGTTCTCCAAGATCATTTCTAAGCGGCTTTTAAGAGGTTGTCACTATGAGTGAGCGCTTCTTCTAAAGCTCCGAGGTGTTCGAAGGCGCGGATGCGACGAAATCCTTTCTCAGCGACTTTGAGCGCGGACGCTGCCCATCGAAGGATCATCTTGCCGTCGTGCCATCGTTTGACCCGATGCAGCAGCGACCCAGCACGTGCGAAACAACTCTCGATCATGTTTGTGCTGGAAAGGCAATCCGCCAAGCGCCGATTGACGCCAAGCTTTTGGAGTGTGAGCGTTTCCTCCAGGCCTTCCTCCAGACTGCGCGCGGCCATCGGATTGATGTCCTCCAGCCAGTGAACTATCTTGCGCAGTTCCTTCTCCGCTGCTTTGGCATCGGCTTTGTCCCAAGCCGCGCGCAGTCGCCAAATGGCCTGGCCCTGTTTTTCCTTCGGAACGTGTTCAACGATATTGCGTTGTTTGTGGACCCGACAACGTTGCACGACGGCGTTATCCCCTAAGACATGCTGGACGGCCTTGCGCAAGGCTTTGCCGCCATCCATCACCACCAGGAGCTTACGCTGCGTTTCCAATCCGCGCGCCACCAGATCCTCGAGCAAGCCCTTGACTACGGCTGCGGTCTCGGTCGCGCCCTGCCACAATCCCAGCACGTGTTTGCGGCCTTCTCTATCGATTCCCAGCGCCACGATGATGCATTGCTTGGGAAAGTATTTTGCGTCGATCAGTACGGCCAAAAGGTCCGATGGCACCGGTCGTTCCAGCAACTCCTTGAGCTCGGCCGCGGTCCTGACCTTAAAGTGGCGGCTGACGCTGGAGCGTTTGATGCCATAGCCGTCCAGACATTCATCCAAAGCGCCTTCATAATTGCGCGTGGAGCATTGGCGCATGAGCTTGCGCACCACCGCTCGTTGCATCCGCCCATCGCTTTGGAAGGCCTGATAGCTCTTCAACAGCATTTCCTGGTTGTCTTTGCTGCGGATCCGTGGACGCTGCACGGCAATTTTTCGTCCGGCATAAACGACATACCCCCGTTGTTGGCCGTGACGGTAGGCCTTCTGCTGACCCCACTGCCCCAACTGACTTTCCGCCTCCCGCTTCATGACCGCTTTCATGATAGTCAGGCCGATCTGCGCGGCGAGCGCTTCGATGTCGTCGCGCACGCCTGCGATCAGTTCAGTCATTGGCAGATCCATCTGCAGTCTCAGTGTTTGTTCTTTTTCTATCGCTTCGATTTTCCCTTTCCGATATGTAGCCATTGGTTCTCCTGGTTTTGGTTCCGTGTTTCACCGCGAATCACCTGTGATTCACGGCAGGAGAACCGCCAATTTTCAACTACGTTCGGGACACCCCCGAAAATCGGGGACAGAACCGTTGCTCAATCCCGTGCCCAGCCCGTGAGGGCGAACTCCGATTTAACCAATTCTGATGACCGGCAACGGGACGGGTTGGCACCAGCGCTCGGCCAAAGCGCCGAGACTGCAGGCATACAGATCGATAAAGTGCACGACGAAGTGAGCGACAAAGAATGCACTTAGCGAGGGCCACGATTACCGTCCAGGCGTCCCAAAAGTCAGTTCGGATGGGAAAGCCACGACGGTTGGGATTTGTCCTGAGTGATTTCTCTTTAAAACTCCGCCAATTGCTGAAGTTCCTGAAATTCGATATGCATCAAAGGATGAAAGCTCGCTTATCCGTTATTGCAGCAATTATCGGCGGCGCGGTCGTGGCAAACGCTGCGGAAAAAGCGGCCGGGACTGGCCCCAGCTTCAAGGGGCCCCTCGGGCTGCAGATGTAT
>JBKPLN010000267.1:0-1636 GCA_046731635.1 Pseudomonadota bacterium
GCTCGCGGAGATGATCGGTACGACGCGCTCCCGCGTGAGCTATTTTATGAACAAATTTCGAAAATTGGGCTTGATTGACTACAACGGCCAAATCGAAATCCACAGCTCATTGCTGAATGTCGTTTTGCATGAGGAACCGCACATCAACAGCTGAGCACAGCCAAGAGTGCTTAACTGGATAATGTCGGCTTTGGGCCATTAGCGGACAAATGGTCCCGGGCCAAAATTCGGATTTTTCCGCTATTGTCCAAAAGCGGACAAACGTAGGCTCGGTTGGGCTGTCCGCTAAGGGCCAATAGCGGACAAAAATGTTGCGATGCTGCGAAGCTAAATCAGGCATCGCTCGGTTGGTTTCTCATTACTGTTAGTTCTTCGCTGGCCAAGATGGAATGCATGCTAATGATACAAGGCCACTGCCGCTTAGAGACGCGATTTAGCGTAGATCGAACTTCGTAAAGTAAATCGTCTGCTAAAGCCGTCGGGCTCGAAAATCGACCGGGTTCCGAATTTTTCACTCGGCTCGCGCGGCACGTCCGGCAGTTTACCGGTGCATCGCCAGCAGAAACGGCGCGTTGACCTTCACGTCGTCGACACTGCGGCCCACCAACTTGTCGAGGGCTTTGGCGCTTAGGGTCGTCTTGGCGAGCAGGGCTCTGGCAACCAGCTCAATGCGTTTCTGATGACGCCGCACCAACATGCGCGCCATGGCCCGCAGGCGAGGCTCCAATTTGCCCCAGTCGGCACCACCGGGGAGTTCTTCCGCCATCAACGCAATCTGGTCCCTGTCGTCCCCATCACCAATTACGGTTGAACCGAGCAGTTCTTTCTCGGCCTCCGCACCGGCCATGTAGGTGATGATCCGCGCGTACCAAACGGCATTTCCGTTGTCGCGTACCTTGCCGCGTCTTTCCCACTCGGTAAGGCAGGCATGAGGTTCGGGGGTGATGACGTGTCCCGCGACGGCCTTTGCGTAATTGGGTCGGATAGTCGCGTAACCGCACGGCGGCGTAAGCACCCGGCCGGTAACGGCGTGTCCAGCCTCGTGATAGGCGGTCGTCTTGCGTTGCTTTGCTGTCATCGCCATTACCTTGATCAAGAGTGGGGCCGTGAATCACCGCGGATTTCAAGGCGCGGTGCGTTGGCGCTTAAACGCTGCCCAATTCGTGGCTGATGCGGGTCAGGCATAACTCCCGATTGTTAATGGGCCCAATAAGAGATAGCCGCGTTTGTCTGCCTTAACCCCTCGCAGGTCGGATTGAAGTTCGTTGATGTAATGGGGATTAGAGTGGGTCATGGGTCCGTACTGCTCCGACCACCAGAATAAACCCTCGACATTGGGATGAGCGGAGCCAGCACACCGAGCGCTCTTCGTTTTCTAACACATGATGTGGTCAAGAAGACGCCGCTGTGCTGGGCGCTGTACCCTCGACATGTGCACGACCAATCTAAATTGTAATACGTCCGAAATTTTTATTTCGATTTTCATGTCAGTTACGCTTACGCATTGCGCCGTCCCGCTAGTGCGATCATAAAATCGATGATCAGCGTCAACCCAATAGGACTCGAGCAAGGTCCGCTTTGCCCCCGAAAGCGGACATTGGCGCTGCACAAATCAATGTCCGCTAAGGGCCATAAG
>JBKPLN010000268.1:0-2399 GCA_046731635.1 Pseudomonadota bacterium
GCGGCCATGTCCGCTTTACCCCCGAAAGCGGACATTGGTCAGGGCAATCCTCTGGATTAAGTCAACGCTGCCAGCCTACGACGATAAACTGATCGTGCTCAGAGGCCCGACCACTTTCCCTTAGCGCCGCAATCTTCTTCGCCGTGTCTTCAGGCCCTTTGTGATCGTCCCAGACAATAATCTTCCGAGAAACAGGGGCAGTCGCTTCATCAAACCTTCGATAAACGGGATTGTCTCGCGCGGATCATTTGCTTGCTCGTCTAGTCGTGAAAGACCCAGCCGAAGCGATCGGCGCCGGTGCGCAGGCACTCGGCGAGGTGTCTAACCGGCATTTCTCCGGTTCGCGAGCGTTTCAGGTTTGCGTCACGGATCCCGACGCGGGAGCCATCTACGGCGTGATGTGCGTTGCCCCTGCGATCAGTTTTCAGCTTGATGCGCGTCAACTTCGCTGAGACGTCGGCGCCGGTCAACTTTCTGCTGGGCGCCAAAGCCAGCGTCTATGAAGCAGTCTTCATGATGAATGGATTGCCACCTCCGGAACCGTTGTTGATCCACACGCTTTTGGAATGAAGATAGCCCTCAATCGCCTCAGCGCCGTTCTCACGTCCGAGTCCCGAAGCCTTGTAACCACCAAACGGCATCATGAAACTCACGGCTCGGTAGGTATTGACCCAGACAGTCCCCGCCTTGATACGAGCGGCCATGGTGTGGGCGCGTTTCAGGGACTGCGTCCAAACGCCCGCGCCAAGGCCGTACGCAATGTCGTTGGCGATCTGGATTGCCTCGTCTTGATCTTTGAATTTGATCACGGACAGCACCGGTCCAAATACCTCTTCCTGAGCAATGCGCATTTTGTTGCTTACGTCCGTGAAGATGGTCGGCTTGACGAAATACTTGCCGCCGCCGTCTTCCCTGGTTGCGGGGCCGCCGCCCAGAACGCATTTCGCACCCTCTCCCTTGGCAATTTCGATGTAGGAAAGGATCTTCTGGTATTGCGCGGGCGTGGTGACCGGACCGACCTGCGTATCGGACTTGCTCGGGTCGCCTAGTCTTGCGGTCTTGGCCATTGCGACCAGCTTCTCCACGAACTGATCATGGATGCTTTCTTGAAGAAGAAGCCGCGAGCCTGCGATGCAGGTCTGACCGGTCGCGGCAAAGATACCCGCTACGGCGCCACTCACGGCATCATCCAGCACGCAATCGTCAAACACGATATTTGGTGATTTGCCGCCGAGTTCCAGCGACACTTTTTTGAAGGTTTTCGCAGCCAGTTCATTGACGCGCGCGCCGGTCACCGAACCGCCTGTAAAAGCAACTTTGGCGACCTTCGGATGCGTCACCAAGGGTTCGCCGGTGACCGCGCCATAGCCCGTCACCACATTGACCACGCCAGGAGGCAAGCCAGACTCTTCGATGACGAGTTTCATGAACTCAAGCAGGGAGGCCGACGTGAACTCCGATGGCTTGATCACCACTGTGCATCCTGCCGCCAAAGCTGGCGCTAACTTCCAAGCGGTCAGCATCAGAGGCGAATTCCAAGGCGTAATAAACGCACATACGCCAACGGGCTCCTTCAAGATATAGTTAAAGTGATCGGGCCGATCGACCGGCACGACCGCACCCTGAATTTTGTCGGCGAGGCCGCCGTAGTAGTAAAACCATTCGGACATATATTTCGTCTGAGCCGCCATTTCCGAGATCAGCTTGCCGTTGTCGCGAACCTCGATTTGAGCGAGGCGCTCGGCATACTTATCGGTGAGCTCGGCGATTCGCCGCATTACTTTGCCGCGCGCTGTCGGTGTCATACGCGGCCAGGGACCAGTCTCAAACGCTCGCGCTGCAGCTTCGACCGCACGATTGACATCGGCAGTGTCGCACTCGGGAATCAGCGCCCAGGGCTCGCCGGTATATGGGTCATTGGATTGAAACGTCTTGCCGGATTTGGCATCAACCCATTTGCCGTCAATGTAAGCCTGATAAGTGACGAGCGCGGCAGGACGGTCCAGCATGGCTATTTTCCCACTTTGAGTGTTGCAAATCGAATGACGTTTGGTCTGGCCCTAGAAGGACTATACAACAACCACCACCTCCAGGAACTCCTTTGGTCGAACGAACTAACCTGTCCGCCCGCCATCGACCGGCAGCACCACGCCGGTGATGTATGATGTATATGGTCTTTACAAGCTTAACTCTCGCGCTGATACGCTGACCAATTCACTGACTGGCTGATCCTCGTCAGGCACGTCTCGCGATTGGAAAATGGGCCCGATAAGAGATTGCCGCGTTCGTCTATCGCGTACCAACCCTCCTTAACCGCTCGCAAATCATGAAATGGGGGTTTGAGTCGGCCATTGGTCGTTACCGCCCATGCTCCGATCACCAGAGGAAACTCTCGACAT
>JBKPLN010000269.1:0-2668 GCA_046731635.1 Pseudomonadota bacterium
CAGTACGAGGTCGTCACCACGCGTCAGATAGCGCACCCCTGCACCATCCTGATCCATGATGGCAAGGCGCTTCACCCGCCGGTCTTTCGGACCTGTTTCATCCACGAACACGATTCGACTGTCGAAATAACCCTTCTCGCCGGTGAGGCGCTCATAAATCGCGTCTGAAATAATGTGTGCGATACGTCGCCAATTGTCGGGCGTTGTGAAGTATTGCTTGCCGTCGAGCTGCTGGCCGGCGAACACATCCCAGAGACGAAACTCCGCCTTCAGCCGTCCGTCGCCTTGGCGAGTGATGCGGCCAGTCACAAGTGCCTGCGCATTTATCGCGCGCCAATCCTGAAAGCGCGGCACATTATCGCTGTTGGTGACGCGCTCTATGAAAGCAGCCGGATTGATTGGCGCGAAAAGGCCGCTGCGCTGAAGATTGCTGGTGATTACAGACGTGACATTGCGGCCCGTATCGGCTTCGGAAATGAAGTCGGGCAGCGCAATCGGCATCGGCTGCACATTGCCTTGCGTGATGTCGAGCCTCAGCACCGCGCCCGCGGAGCGCGGAGCGAATACTGCCAGCGCACCGGCTCCAACGAGCAGGCGGCGGCGGGTCAACGGCAAAAGCGCGCGTGATCGGGAACTTGTCATTTTCAACATGAGGACTAGTTGGGGCGGTACATATCTTTGGGATCGAAGGTCAGCTCGATTTCCTTCCAACTTTCGTAATGCTCGGGCTTGAGCATATCGAACGGCTGGCCGGTGAGCACAGCGCGCACCGCGCTGTCGCGAGATGCCATTGCCGCCACGGTGCGCCCATTCACACGGGCAAAGGGCGGAGCCGCCAGCCGACCGTCGGGACGCAGCTTGACGGTGATATTCACGATCAGCTCGTTTGGATCCTGCACGCCGACCGGTGGACTCCATAGCGCCATCAGCCGCGCGCGCAACGCATCGATTTCGGATTGCGACAGCTTGGCAGCCATGCCCGAGGGAGTCCCCAGCGAGGGCATCGCATTCGCTTCCATCCCGACCGCCGCGTGGCGCACAGGATCGCGCTTGTCGAGCAAAGCCGCGATTCTGTCGGCGTCGAATTTCGGTTGCTGCCTCTGCGGAGGCTTCTTCGGTGGCAGCGGCTGCTCGACCTTGACCTGCTGTTTCGGTTCGTCCTGCTGCTTGATCTTGTCGGCTATCGGATCTGCTTTTGGCGGCTGCGGCTCAGGCGGCGGGGCAATTTCTTTTGCTGCCTGCAATTCCTTCTTCTCGGTGAGTTTGGCCTTCGAATCCTCGACCGGCTTCGGCGGTTCTTCCGCCTTTTTCTCCACCAGCGGCTTGGGCGTTTCCACCTTGGGCGCGTCCTTCACGCCCTTGGTCATCTCCGAGAAATCCTTTTCACTAATCAGATCGACTGGCAGCGACTCTGCCTGCGTGACGTCGAAAGTCTTTCCTGAAAACGAAAGCGTTGCCCACAGCAGTACCGCCGCGTGCAGGCCAGCCGAAATCGCTGTCGCGTTTCTCATCACCGCGCTTTCGCGCCCTGTTCAAATTCGGTGACCAAGGCTACACGATGAAAGCCGGCCGACGACAGCCGGCCCATAACCTTCATCATGGTGCCATAGTCCACTTTTCTGTCCCCGCGCACGTAAATACGGGCCTCGGTGCCCCCTCGCGCCCCCGCCACTGCCTGCATTTTCGGTATCAGATCGTCCACAGCAATCTCGCTATTCTGCAGAAAAATCTGGCCCTTGTCGTTGACGGAAACCGTAAGGGGCTCCTTGTCCTGATCGAGGCTTTTCGCCTGGCTTTGCGGCAGGTCGATTGGCACACCGACTGTCAACAACGGCGCCGACACCATGAAAATGATCAGCAACACCAGCATGACGTCCACCATCGGCGTCACGTTGATTTCGCTCATCACGCGCCGTCGGTGGTGCTTGCGCTTGCCGAGAATAGGAGTGCCGGCGTTGGCAGCCATCTGGCAGTCCCCTACCCGCGTTCGTCAATTTGCCGCGACAGGATGGCCGCGAATTCGTCGGCAAATCCCTCGAGCCGCTGGGCCTGTTTATTAACCTCCGACGCGAACTTGTTATAGAAAATGGTCGCCGGTATGGCAGCCACAAGCCCCAGTGCGGTCGCAAAAAGCGCCTCGGCGATGCCGGGGGCAACTACGGCCAAAGACGTATTCTTTGACGCCGCGATCGATTGAAAGCTTGTCATGATGCCCCAAACCGTGCCGAACAATCCGACAAAAGGCCCGGCGGAGCCGACCGTGGCAAGAACGAGCAACCGCTTCTCGAGCCGCTCCACCTCGCGGGCAATCGTTACTTCCATGACCTTTTCAATGCGCATCTGAAGTCCGCCCATCGTTCGAGCGCTCCCCTCACAGCTGCGCTTCCATTCCCGCATTGCCGCCACGAACAACGCGGCCATTGAATGCGCCGGCCGCGACGAGAGCGCGCGGTAGAGTTCGTCGAGAGACTGGCCCGACCAGAACGCCTGCTCGAAGCGGTCCATGGCCCGCCGCGTGCGCGCGTAAAGCAAGGTCTTGTCGATCGCGATCGCCCAGACCCAGACCGAGCAGATCAAAAGACCAACCATCACGGTCTTGACGACCCAATGGGCATTCCAGAACAGCGTGAACAACGACAGATCGGAAGAGGACAGCGGGAGCACCGAC
>JBKPLN010000270.1:0-3627 GCA_046731635.1 Pseudomonadota bacterium
GCTTTCCCGTCACGCGCTCCAGCACCTCGGCGCTCTTCCTGATGTCGGCGCGCTCGTTCTCGACCTTCTGCATGTTGCGCTGGGTGTAGCCGTGGCCGATGAATTCCCAGTTGCGCTCGACACAGGCCTGCACGATGTCCGGATAGGCCTGCACGGCCACGCCGTTGATATTCATGACCCCGGGAATCCTGAAATCGTCGTAGACCTGCAGCAGCCGCCAGAAGCCGACGCGGTTGCCGTATTCGTGCCAGCACCAGTTGGGGATATCGGGCATCGGCGAGCCGCCGGCAGGCGGGGTCAGCACTGTGCGCGGCATCGTCTGCGTCGGGTCCCACTCCTCGACATTAGTAATGGTCCAAACCACCATCCGGGCGCCCTTCGGCAGCTTCAGCGGTTTGCGCGTGGTAATGGCGGAGTAGGAGAGGCGGTCGTTCGGCAACATTCCGACAGCGGGCTTGGGGAAATTCATACGTGGCATTCCTCGAATTATGATTGGCTGATAGTTTTGCAGGTGGTTCGACTATTGTACAGGGCACGAGTTTGCTCTGTATCGCACTACAACCGGGAGGAGCTTGAGCGGATTCGAATTGGTACAATCGCTGCGTCAAAGCTGTGAGCTATGAACAACAATCCACCGTCAGCCGAATACGGAGCATGGAATCCGGGTCTTGAGTCCCGGTTGCCGCGCGAGTATTTGCCGCTGTCGACGATATTCCGCAGCGAGAACGTTTCCACCAGCATCGCAAAAGCGCATGAATTGAGCGACTACTGCGGCCTGCCGGTGCATGAGCTTGTCGCCTTTCGCGCCGATCGCCTGATCGTGCACGAACTGCTGATCCACGTGACGACCGGCCTTGCCGTCCCCGACGGACGCGACGACGAGGACCTGGGCAGAAACTTCCGCAAGATCGCCGCAACAATCCTTGATCGATTTATCGCGCCGCATCGCGAGGAGCTGGCGCGCGTCTTCGAGGAGGTCAGGCACAAGGCTTCCGCGGTCATCGAGCGTGAGCTCGCGATTGCGTTCGCCGAGCTGAAGACGGAAGTGGCGACTGATCAATCAGGCGACACTGGCGCCGGCTTTTCGCATTTGGCAAGTCAAAAAAGCCAGCGGCGAAGCCGGCCGAACCGGTGGCGGAGCGCGATCAGCGCATCCTGTCGCAATGGTCGAAAAAATCGCAAAGGACCGAGGACCGTCTGGAGCAGGCCTGTTTCGCAGCATTGTATGAAGTCGCAACAGCCGTCATAAGCCGACAGGGGCGCCTGTCGGGTGACCATGCGTTGCTGGCGGAGCTGGCCCTCATACTGGTTTGCAACGACTACGGCAGCAGCGTCATCGGCGACGCCATCCTTCCATTTGTTCAAGAAGCGGTTGCGCGCGAGGGCTATCGAGCGTTGCCGGCGCAGAACAAGCCGGTCGTTATGAACGTCAAGGGCGCATCTGCTTCCGGCAAAAGCTCGATGCGGCCGCTGCAGAAGAACCTGGCGGGAAAGCTTAATTTACCTTGGGATGAGTTCGCGCTGATCAGCCCGGACATCTGGCGAAAGTTTCTCCTTGATTATGGATCGCTCGGCGCCGCCTACAAATATGCCGGCACCCTGTCGGGACACGAAATTGAAATCATTGACAAGAAACTCGATCGTAGGATGGCCGACCGTGCTGCCAGGGGAGCAATGCCGCACCTGCTGATCGACCGTTTTCGCTTCGACAGCTTTGTGCCCAATCTCGAGGAGGGGTCGAGCAAGTTGCTGACCCGTTTTGGCGACCTCGTCTACATGTTCTTCATGATCACGCCGCCGGAAATGACCGTCGAGCGCGCGTGGACGCGCGGGCTCAGGCTCGGCAGGTACAAGGCGGTTGAGGATCTCCTGGCTCACAATGTCGAGGCGTATGCCGGCATGCCTGAGCTGTTTTTTACCTGGGCATTGATAGCCGGCAAGCGGGTCCACTACGAGTTTGTCGATAACAGTGTCGCGGAAGGGCGCCTCCCGCGGACAGCGGCTTTCGGGTGGAACGGAGAAATGACTGTCCTCGACATCAAAAGGATGATCGACATCGAGCGATTCAGAAAAATCAATATTCATGCGCAGACAGCTGCCGATGTGTACGCCCACAAGGACCTTTCGCCGGAAAGCAACGTCGACTTTCTGAAGCGCTGCGCGCGCTGGATACCGATCATCAATTTTGCCGATTATGAGACCGGCCAGGTCTATGCACGGCTGCAACGCGGTGCGTGGACATGGCGCGACGACAAACGATTTAACGAAGCGCTCAAGGATCCCGACGCTAGGGCGGGGCTGCTGGCAGTCGCCCGCAACGTCTATCGCCCGGCAAACGGATCCGAACGGAAGCGCACGGATGTGGCAACAGAGAGAGTCTACACCTTAGGTACGTGGGGTGAGGCAGCGAAGGCTGGGTCAATCGATTATGTCCGTGTTTAATCTTTACATCGAATAACGGACCCAATGCCGTCGCTTCGTGAACTTCACCGCGCGCATCAGCCCCTGGTCAGCCCTCTGGCCCATGATGCCTTGTCGGCGCGGCTGATCGAACGCGCCGGCTTCAAGACCTTCAATGTCGGCGGCTCCGCGTTGCTGGCGGCCCGTCATGCGTTGCCCGATCTCGGGCTCGCCGGCTTCGCCGAAATGCTGGCCGGTATCCGCGACATCGTCGAAGCATCGAAACTTCCCTGTCTTGTGGACGCGGATGACGGATATGGCGACGTCAAAAGCGTCGTGCGAACCGTTCAAGGCTATGAAGCTGCCGGCGTTTCGGGATTGCTGCTCGAAGATCAGGCGAGGGAGAGCAAGCAGCCAGGCGCAGCTTCGGCCCGCAGCGTCGTTCCGCTCGGGGTGATGGAGCAAAAGCTCAAGGCTGCAATGGACGCGCGCCAGAATTCGGATTTTGTCGTCATCGGCCGCACCGACGCCTATGGCGCGGAAGGCCTGGATGCCGCCATCAAGCGTGCCGAGCGATTTCTGCAGCTTGGCGCGGATGGGATATTCGTGGCCGGGCTGAAGACGCCAAAGGACTATGAGCAGGTCGGCAAAGCGTTCAAGGGCGCCTGGAATTGCGCAGCCATTTTCGAGGCAATGGCGACGCCGTGGCTTACGCCGGCGGCGCTGTACAAGCTCGGATTTTCTCAGGTCGCTTATCCGAACATCCTTATCGGGCGCGTGGCGAAAGCGATCGAGCATGGCCTTCATCGTCTGGGCCAGCTTGCCGGCGGCAAGGACAATGCCTTTGTGAATGGCGAACAGGAAATGGCACTGAAGAGCCTCGCCGACGCGCTCGATCTGCAAAAGTGGAACGATCTCGAAAAGAAATACTCGTAGGCTTTAGCCATGGTGGAGCCGGCGGTCGACGGCAAGCAGGAGCGCGTTCACGCTTGCGGCCAACACCACCAGCAGGAATGTCACAGCCATGATCAAATCGATATTGTACAGGCTGATTGCATTCATCAGCAGATAGCCGAGCCCGCGTTGAGCGGCAAACATTTCCCCCAGCACAGTGCCGATGAGTGTCAGCGAAAATCCGACGCGAATGCCCGTGAAGATCTCCGGCACCGCGGCAGGAAACAGGATTGCGCGCACCATGACCGTTGGGCTGAGCTTGAGGACGCGACC
>JBKPLN010000271.1:0-2564 GCA_046731635.1 Pseudomonadota bacterium
GCTCAGCGAGGCCCCGAGATGGTGTTATTCCTACTTTCGGATCAGTTCGGCTTTGAGCACTTACACACTCGCACTCACTGCGAGTGCCATACCGCGGAGGCTTTGGCGAAATCTTTTGGCCAGACCGTTACCAGCTCCTTCTTGCGCCACTGGACCATAATCGGCACCAACAGCGTGTTGAGGCCAGTCTGATCGAATTGAACTGCGCCACCAGGCAGTGCTTTGGTCCAGCCGCCTTCGAAGCGGCCGGCGTGAAGGGCTTCGGTCACTGCTTTCGGCTTTGCCGACTTTGCTCTTTCTATCGCCTGCACGAGCACGTCGAGAGTCGCCGCACTTTCGATCGCTTCATGCACCATGAAGTAGCCGAAGCGTTTGCGGAACGGGTCCGTCAACGCCGGGGCGAGATCATAGTTTGTAGGCGAAATCGAAAGCACGTTCTCTGCGAACTCGCCTAGCCCCTTCTCGAAATCCGGAATGATGTAACCGGCCGCCCCGCCTATCACGGGAACGGTGATACGCTGCTGTCGCATGGCGCGGACGATGAATAGGCTGTCGTTGAGATAGGAGAGCGGAAATGTCGCCTGCGCGCCAGAGTCCCGCAACTTGTCAATGAGCGGCGTCGCGTCGGTGATGCCAAGTGGATAGGGCTCATCCATCACGACTTCAATCTTTTCGTCCTTTGCGGCTCTGCGCAGGCCTCGAGATTGGGCGACGCCGTAGGCGGTGTTCTCGTACATAATCGCGATCTTTTCGATCTTGCTGCCGGCCGCTTCCGCAATGGCGAGGGTGTAATTGACCTGCGCCCGCCCGATTACCGAGGCCTTGGCAGTGACCTGGAAGACGCTCTCCAAGCCGCGGCCGGTGATTTCGTCAGCGAACGCCATGGTAAGAAAGGGGATGTCTGCTCGCGCGGTCACCTCGGAAATTGCCAGCGTCAACGACGATGCGAATGCGCCGAGGACCGCAGTGAGTTCGTTCTGTGTGATCAGACGTTGTGCGACGGTCGGTGCTATGGATGGATTCGAAGTTGCGTCGCTGACGACCAGGTTGATCTTGGCGCCGCGGAGCGCCTTGATACCCCCGGCCGCGTTGACCGCGTCGGCGACGAACTCGATGCCATTGCGGCAATTGATGACAAACTGCGCATTGGCTCCGGACAACGGCTGGATCACTCCGATATTGACTGCGGGGCTTTGCGCAAAGCCAGAGCGGACGACGAACGGCGCTACGATTAGTGCAGCTGTTCCGCTGGTCATTGCTCGTCGGCGGGTCAAAGCGCTTACAATTGCCGTTGTCCTGCGCCCCGTCATGGTCCTCCTCCGTTCAAATTATTTTGCTGCTCTCATTCGAGCACGTCCTCGGCGCGTGCGAGCAGTGTTGAAGGTACGTCGAGGCCGAGCGCCTTGGCGGTCTTCCGATTGATAGCCAATTCGAATTTGGTTGGGGCCTGCACCGGCAACTCAGCAGGTTTGGCACCTTTGAGAATGCGATCGACATAGGCGGCGGCACGCTCAAACAGATTGTTGATATCGACTCCGTACGAGATCAAGCCCTCCCGCTCCACCATGAAACGATATGGATAGATAGTCGGGACACGATGGCGCGCTGCGAGAGCGATGACCAGTTGGTGATGAGCAACGGTGAAAATATCGGGAAGTAGAACTACACCAACACCTGACTGGCCTGCTAGAGCAGCAAAAGCCGCTTCGATGTCATCGTTGTCATGAACCAATGCCATAACGGCTTTCACTTTTAGGGTTGAGGCAGCGGCGTCGATTGGGCGCAGGAAATACGATCCGCCACCGGCGGCCGCTTGGGGGATTGAAGAGGAAGACAATGCGCGTGATCTGCGGGGCAATCTCCTTGAGCAACTCCACCCACTTTCCAGTCATCGAGGAGTCGAAATTGGTAAATCCGGTAACGTTGCCACCGGGACGCGCGAAGCTCGCGACGAAGCCCTCGCCGATGGGGTCTGATATCGACACGAATACGATTGGAATGTTGCGTGTCTGCCCCAGCAGGGTTGCCACCACGGGACTGGAATGGGCTACGATCACGTCGGGTCGCAACTCGACGAGTTCTTTGGCGAACTTCCAGACGAGTACCGCATCGTCCGGTGCCCAACGGTAGTCAATCGCGAGATTACCGCCCTTCGACCATCCAAGCTTGTAAAGTCCTTGTTGGAACGCCGCAACATTAGATCGTGCCTGCGGGTCACTAGCCGCGAGCTCCATTAACACGCCGACCCGCCGAGCCCGGTCAGTGCCTTGAGCTATCAGGGTGCGCGGCCACGCCGCCGCCCCGCCAAGGAGCATGATGAACTCGCGCCGCTTTAATCGATTGAATTGCATCTGCTGCCCACCCGAGGCACGCATGGCATCATACCGGAATGGGGCGGATCAAGTCAGGGGCTCGCTGCAGTGCGGAATTCGTTCTGGCGTGTGTCCGCTTTGGGTCAAAAGCAGACATGTGCGGCATGGCCGCTTTACCCCCAAAAGCAGACATATGCAGTGCACTAACGCATGTCTGCTTTGGGCCAGCAGCGGACATCGGCAAATTTATTC
>JBKPLN010000272.1:0-4711 GCA_046731635.1 Pseudomonadota bacterium
ATAAGAGACAGTTACAGAAGATCCGATCAGACCCGATAGATGGGCGACGACTCAAAAACTAGGAACTAATGTATGCCGTGAGCCTAATATAAGTTGTGTAATTGAGCTCGGGCGAGACGCATGAATACTCCATTTTCCCGCCTTGTCACACGCGTCGCCTATGGTGCTCGCCAGCTTCCGCGCGTCGCCTGGTATGTCCGGGCACAGTCTTGCCCTGCGCCATGTTAATAGATGTTGCTCCCCGGTCGAAGCCGCGGATTTTTTGTTTCCTTGCCGTCAACATTTGGAGAGGGAATTTCCTGAAGTTCCTCTCTGTGGCGTAGACCACCGACAAAACAGGCGATGCCGTGCAACGATGATCGGTCGGGGCTTCCACGAGACGCGCTATGTCCGAGCCGGAACAAATTCGAAAGCATGCCTTGGAGTGCCTTCGCCTAGAGGCAGACTGTATGCAGTTGGCAGGGGATAGCGAAAGCCCCAAGCTGCGATCGCATTTCCTTCGCATGGCACATATCTGGTTCACCTTGGGGGTTCCGGGACCGAGCGCGATTGCTGCCCAGGAACGTGCCGAAGGTGAGACGCAGACGAGTGACAGATGGCAAACTTTCCCCACCGGCTATTCTGATCGTCGAAGATGATCAGCTTTTGAAGTTCCTCACGGTTAATATCGTGGAGGAAGCCAGCTTGGTGGAGCTCCACGCAGCCAGCGCGGACGAAGCTGTGGCCATTTAGAATCCCGTTCGGACGTTGCTTTGTTGCTCACAGACATCGACATGCCCGGCAGCATGGACGGGTTAAAACTCGCTCATGCGGTGCGCAACCGCTGGCCGCCCATCAAGATTGTAGTCGTATCCGGCCAAGTTCGGCTCTCGGAAAACGATTTGCCGACGAACAGCCGCTTTTTCGTCAAACCTTATCATGCCGAGGCAATGATTTCCGAGATTCGTTCGCTGATTGGCGCGTGATTTGAATGCGGGCGCGGCGGTTGCGTTAAGCGCGTAAAAATGAGCTATTTTGCTCAGACGTGGCATAGACAATGTTTTATTGGGTGACTCGATCCAATGACAACCATGTCACAAGCTCTAGAAGATGTGCGGAGCAATCAGTTGCTCGGCGCGTTGGAGACCGCGAGCCGTAAGCGGATCTTTCCCCATCTCGAGCCGATTGAGCTCAAACTTGGTGCCGTCGTCTGCGAAGCCGGCGGCCTTCTCAAGCACGCTTATTTTCCGCAGGGCTGCGTCCTCTCACTGTTGACCGTTTTAGAAAACGGCTCAGCCATTGAGACCGCAAACATCGGGCGCGAAGGAGCATTCGGCCTCTTCGCCGCCATGTATAGCCGCGTTTCCTTTAATCGATGCATTGTGCAGTTGGAGGGTCGCATGGTTCGCTGCCCGATCGAATTGTTGCAACTCGAATTCAGGAACAGCGAACATGTGCGCGATCTTTTTGTCAGCTATTCGGAGACGCTGCTTTCACAGGTCCAGCAAACTGTCGCTTGCAACGCCATGCACACGACCGAAGCGAGAATGTGCCGATGGCTCCTCATGATGCATGATCGGGCGGAAGGCGAATACTTGACGTATACCCATGAGTTCCTGGCGCACATATTGGGTGCGAATCGCAAGTCGGTGACACTTGCGGCGCAATCCATGGAGACGGCCGGCCTTATTAGCTATCGCCGGGGGACGATTCAGGTTCTCGATCGTCAGGCCCTCGAGAAGGCATCATGCGAGTGCTATGCAATCGTCAGGGAGCGATTCGACGCCTTCCTGAAGCCTCCGGCTACGGCGTTTCAGGGCAATACAAAAGGGCGACGAAGAAGTCAGCCGGCGTAAGCGCCCCCGCCAGCGGAAAGTCTTATCGCGTGCGACGACAAGAACTTATACCAAATCAAAAACGGTCCGTAAAAGAAAGCTTCGCAATAAATTAGGTAAATTCTAAGTTCCACAGCCGCGCTTCAAATTTTGCTGTGACTGCCAGGCGACGATGGGTGAATCTCGCAGGATTTTTAAAGTCGCCTCGGGTGTCATGCGGAAAAGATAAGAACGTAACGGGGGCACTCGCGGGGTTCGGTGGCTTGGCGCACATCCTGTCGGTCACTCAGCCCCGATCAGAACCGAGCCGCCTCACTCGTTAATCCTCGACGACATTACGAGCTTTTCGAACGCGATACGCCCGTCCATGTGCGCCACTTCCGATGTCTCGAATGAGTCGATGTCTGGACTGGCTTACCGTTGCCGGTAATGACCCAACGATAACGTCCCGCGTGAATTGTGCAGGGTCTGGTCGTCAATTCGTATTTCGGAGGAAATATTGTGGCCATGCCCGCAATATGAGGCCGCATCTGTCCGGTTGTAGGGGGTCAGCGGCCGTTGGCATCGCTCGGGCTTCAAGGCTTTCTGGCGCTGGAAATCCCGAAATAGGGCAAGGCGCCCGAAGATCGATCGTGGTTCTGGGCCACGGCCGGCGGCAACTGTTATGGATCGAGGTGACACGACATCCGACGGCTGAATGGCTGGCCCGACAGATCACCGAGGCCTTCACCTGGACATCAGCACCGGCCTATCTGGTGCGCGACAATGACGGTGCCTACGGGCACGTCTTCACGTCCCGGGTAAGGGCCATGGGTTGCCGCGACCGGCTCGCCTGGATCGCCGTGGCAAAATGGCTATGCGGAACGCCTGATCGGCACATTGCGTCGGAGTGCCTGGACCGAATGCTGATCTTTGGCGAGGCGCACCTGCGGCGAGTTCTTGCTTCGTATGCGGCGTATTACAATCAGGCGCGCACGCACTTGAAAAGTGAAACCATCGGATGTGACGCGTCGGCAACAAAGTCGTTTTATTGGCTCCTTTATCGCGTCCCGGCCCGTTGCACAACCCGAGCCTCGCGAGAGGCAAACGCAGCAAGCAGCGGGCGCCGTCTCAAGCTAACCGTGGTTAGGGCAGGTCAGAAGTTCCTTTGCATGTGAGCGCTCCCAATCGAAAACATAGTCACGGATGAGTGGCACGGTATCCACGCGCTTGCTCAATTGAATCTGGAAATTCACCAGCCCTCCGTGGCGGAAGCCCGCTTCGCAGCCTGCGAGGTAAAATTCCCACATGCGGCAGAACCGCTCATCGTAGACATCGGCGACACGCTTGCGGTTCGCGTTGAAGCGTTGCCGCCAGGCCTTTAGGGTTTCCGCATAGTGCAGGCGAAGCACCTCGATGTCGGTCACATAAAGACCAGCTTGCTCAACGGCGGGCAGAATTTCGGAAAGCGCCGGCACATACGCGCCCGGGAAGATGTATTTGTCGATCCAGGCATTCGCCGCGCCTGGAGGGTCGGCGCGCCCGATCGTATGGACCAATGCAACGCCGTCGTCCTCCAGGAGATCTTTGATCTTTTCGAAGTATTCGCGGTAATGTCCGACCCCGACGTGCTCGAACATGCCAACCGACACGATGCGGTCGTAACGGCCATCCTCTTGTCGATAGTCCTTCATTACAAATCTTACATCACCGCCCAGTCTGCTCTCATTGGCGCGACGTTGGGAATATTCGAGCTGCTCAGTTGACAGCGTCACGCCCGTAACATCGACGTCGGCAACCCGAGCGAGATAGAGAGCCAGTCCGCCCCAACCGGATCCGATATCGAGAACGCGTTGTCCTGGCCGCAGCAGCAGTTTGGCGGCGAGATGTCGCTTCTTCTGCTCTTGCGCACATTCCAACGTGTCGTCACGAGAGATGAAATACGCGCAGGAATATTGACGGTCTGCATCGAGGAATAGTTCGTAGAGCCTATCCGAGAGATCATAATGATGCGCGACGTTTGCGCGTGCCACAGGAATGGGATTGTGTTTAGTAATACGTCGGATAACGCGTTTGATAGACGCGCGCACGCCCCGTAACCCTTGGCCACTGCCCCAGCCGAGGTTGGCGAAACACAGGTCAAGGAAATCGTAGACATCGCCGCCTTCAACTGTCAGCGCGCCATCCATGTACGCTTCCCCGATGGCGAGGTCGGGGTTCAAAAGGAGCCGCGGAATGGCGGCCGGGTCCACGACGCGGACTGCAATAGACGGCGCGCCATGGCCGACAACATAGCTACGACCATTGGGCCCGATGACCGTCAGCGTGCCCTTGTGGATGATCCGCTGGAGCAAGCGACGCAACAAAAGCATGCTGACGTTCGCTTCAATTGCCATTAGCCAGGAACTTACCTCCGTTGCATGCGGGCTACTCTCGATGGAGCCTAGATCCTCGGAGGCACCAAAGGGTGACAAACGTTTGGATTGAATGCCCATCTTTGGCCCTTTGCAGACGGAAAGAACTGGATGCTATAAATAAACTCGCCTCGACGAGCGTGCAACCAGTTTGCCGGCGATGCGGTGAGCTGTAACACTAGTCACCGTGCGCGGGTCGATCTGCCTCAAGGCGCACGATGAAAATACCCACGCAATAGCCCGGCGATGATGGCGGCAGCAACGCCAGAACGACAATAGGCATCCAAATAAAAAGTGCGCCCAACAGTACAATGAACATGACCGCCGATAGGAGGCCTATCGTCAGGGTTAACAGGATGATGCCGAGCGGCCGAAGCCTCGCAACATACACACATGCTCAGTGCCGCGCGTATCGACGAAGATCCGCATTGGTGGTGTGTCCCGTGATGTTTACCCTCCCGCGTGTTCTGGCGGAATGATCT
Source organism: Pseudomonadota bacterium (assembly GCA_046731635.1). Taxonomy (GTDB): domain Bacteria; phylum Pseudomonadota; class Alphaproteobacteria; order Rhizobiales; family Xanthobacteraceae; genus Pseudolabrys. Next base: position 4,690 of record JBKPLN010000272.1, read on the forward strand.
CCGGCTCGGAGCGTGGTTTTTC
>JBKPLN010000273.1:0-2562 GCA_046731635.1 Pseudomonadota bacterium
ATAAGAAGTCCAAGTGCGGCGAGGATGCCAAGGAGACCCATTGCATCAAACCTGCTGAAGTAGAACGTCGAGGTCGATAGAGGATCGCTTGCCTAGATTCCCTGCGTGGGTGCTCAGGAAGGCTTCGGCGGAACGCCGGCCTTCATCACGCAACATGCACAGAAAGTCCCATTCGGCATTGAATTTGGACGATGCCCCAAGCGTAGGAAGCACAGAGCTCGCGATCAGATGAATACGCATGTTAGCCCACTGCGCGCCCTCGCTGCTTCCCGGGTCTGCCACTTGCCGCAACAGGGCGATCATGCGCAGCTCCTTGAGCAGCGTCGCGTTAAACGAGACCTCGTTCAATCGATCAAGAATTTCGCGCGCCGATCGCGGGGTGCCGGGTCGTTCGACGGGATTGACCGCGACAAGCAGTGTGTCTCGCGACTTGCACTCGCGGACGAGGGGAGTGATTGTCGGATTGCCGGAATAGCCGCCATCCCAATACGGTTCTCCTTCGATTTCGATTGCCTGGAATAGCGTCGGCAGGCAGGCCGACGCCAGAAGAACGTCGGGCGTAATCTCGGCGTTGCGAAACACACGTCCGCGACCTGTACGGACATTGGTGGCGGTTACAAACAGCCGGATCGGAGCTCGCTTTACCTGATCAAAGTCAACTGAATCAGCGAGCACATCGCGCAGCGGATTGCTGCCGCGCGGGCTTAAATCGTAGGGCGAGAAAACGCGGCTGGCCAGATCGAAGGCGAGATAAAACGGCGATGTATCGAGCGTCCACCGGCCCAGCATGATGTCCAGCGGGCTGCGCCGAATGGGACTAAATCGCGCCGAGTGCGAAACACGTTTCCAGAAGGCATCGAGCGCAGATCTGGCGCCATCGGCTCCGCCGGCGGCAAATCCGGCGACGAGCACGGCACCATTCATTGCTCCTGCGGAAGTGCCCGATATGCCGTCGATGCGCAACCAGGGTTCCTCCAGGAGCCGGTCCAGCACGCCCCACGTGAAGGCGCCGTGAGACCCGCCTCCCTGCAACGCAAGGTCTACGAGTACTGGATCACGATCGGGCCTCGGTTGTTTCGCCATCGTAACCTCGTATTTGACGCGCTATCGGCTGACGCGTGGTTTTGCGCTAGTGCACCGTTGCGAGCTTCGCATCCGAACGAACTTCCTTTCCGCGGAACCAGGTCACATACAGTGTCGGAAGGAAAATCAGCGTAAGGATTGTTCCAACGAGCAATCCTCCCATGATGGCGAAGGCCATCGGTCCCCAAAACACCGTTGGCGCGATCGGAATCATTCCGAGAACCGTTGAAATCGCCGTCAGCATGATCGGGCGGAAGCGCGTGCTGCTGGCGTCGACTGCCGCTTGCCAAATGTCCTTGCCCTGACTTCTTTCAGCTTCAATTTGGCCGATGAGGATCACCGCGTTCTTGGTGATCATGCCGAGCAGCGCCAGGATGCCGAGGATAGCGACGAAGCCAAGCGGCTTCCCGGACAACAACAGAGCGCCCACGACGCGATCAGCCCGAGCGGCCCAACGCTGAGGACGATGAACAGAAGGGAGAAGCTGCGAAGCTGCATCATCAGAACGGTGAACATGATCAGAAGCATCGCGGGCACGACGGCAACCACCGAAGCCTGCGCCTTCGCGCTGTCCTCCACGACGCCTCCCACCGCAATCCGATAAGGCCGCGGCAGGGTCTTGTTCAGCTCCGCAATCGACGGCGCTAATGCGTCAACGACCGTCGCAGGGAGCACTCCCGCCTTGACATCAGCCTGCACCGTCAGTGTCGGCACGCGGTCACGACGCCAGATCAGGGGCTGCTCCTGGTCATAGGTGAACGACGCAAATTGACTCAGCGGCACGGTACGTCCATTTGGAAGCGGGACCTGGATAGACCGCAAGGTATCGAGCGAGACTCTTTCTTCGTCGGTCGCGCGCGCAATGACATCGACCAGATAAATGTCGTCGCGCACTTGCGTGATGGCGCTGCCCGAAATGACTGTGTTGAGCACGCTCGCGAGCGCTTGCGAGCTTAGCCCCAGCAGACGCGCCTCGTTCTGGTCGATCCGGATGCGCACCTGTCGTGCGGGCTCGAACCAGTCGTAATTGACGTGCACCACCTGCTGATCTGTTGCGACGACCTGAGCCAGCTTCAGGGCAATGTCTCGCACCTGTGCGATGTCAGGCCCACTGACGCGGTACTGAACCGGCCATCCGACCGGCGGGCCGAGCTCAAGGGTGGAAACGCGGCTGACAAGGTTGGGGAATTCGTTGGCCAGAATCTTTTCAAGCTTCTGCCGCAGGCGTTCGCGCGCGGGGACGTCCTTGGCGACGACGACAGCCTGGCTGAAGAAGTTATTCGGAAGCTGAACGTTTAACGGCAGATAGAACCGGATTGCACCGCGCCCCACGTTGGTGCTCCAGCGCACGATGTCGGAGTCGTTCTTGAGCGCCTCGTCGAAGCGGCGCGCCACGGCTTCGCTGGCATAGATCGAGGCATTCTGCGGGAGACCGAAGTCGACGAGCAGCTCGGGCCGGTCCGACGACGGAAAGAACTG
>JBKPLN010000274.1:0-2339 GCA_046731635.1 Pseudomonadota bacterium
AGCCGGTAGGTTCCCGTATTGGTTCCGGTCGATGAAAGGGCCAGGCGATGGGGTCATCGACCCGGCCCTAACAACCGCGCTTCTCAGGGGGAGACACGATGGCAGCGCGGCTGAGGCCGCAGAGTGCTATGCGCGAGCGCAGGAAGCCGCGAACGCGCCAAGAGTACGCAAAATCTGGAAATGCGAGAAATTTATCTGGACTCCGAGCAGCGGTGGCTGAAACTCGCAGCTAGCTATGAAGCCTTACTCATTTCCTTGGAGACGAGTCCAAGGTCGAACATCCGATTTGTAAGTCCTGCGGCGTCGCGATGTGGCTGATCGAGATGCGAGGTCCAACGCAGCAATACATTTACGAGTGCAAGGCGTGCAACGATCGGACCGAAGTGGAAGTAAAATAGGTCCGATGCCAAAGCTACTGCCGGGTATATCCACTGATGGCCTGATTTAAGTGCTCGCAACGTTCGATTTGGTCCGCTAGCGAGCGCCATTGTTGAGCCATCTTTAGCCATGCATCCGCCAAGCCGGGGGACACAACTCTCTTAGCTTCGTCCTCGCACTCGAGCGCCTTTTGACGACAATGTTCCGCTTGAGCCGACGACATTTTCTTCCTCGCTTAAGAGTGAAAACGCCGCTATTTGGAAACGCGTTCCTGCTTGAATCAGTGCTTGGGTATTCGGAGAAGGCTGGATCAAGATCAACAGTCTCCGACGGCACCTGCCGTCACTGCGCTGCCGAATGTTCTAAGAAAGGGCCGGGCCACGAGGAACCCGGCCCTAACAGCCACGGATGTCAAAGGGAAGAAACCCTTGGGAGACTCCGCAGCCATCTAATTAACCGGCACGACAAAAGCCCGTTCCCTGAAAATCTGAGGCGGCCCCGGTCGGAGCTACACAGGGAGCAACCCGCGCGCATAGTTCGACCAGGGCCGTCCAGGAGCAGGCCAAGATCGGGAATCCTCCCGCTCGCTAACATTGAAAGCCTTTAGGGGTGTTATGCGCATTGATTTAACGCAAAACGCTAGAGGGCCTGGCCGACGATCCAAATTTAATTGAGCATTGATGTCACGGAGGACATTGCACGCGCCCTGCTTGACCGAGAAGCCAGCGAAGTTTCTTCGCCTTTCGCTTTTTGGCCATGTGACTGCCCCGTTTCAAGCAGCGAGCGCGTTTATCCTGGACGCTCAATCCGAAAAAAAAGGATTTCAAGGCGCGTTAAACCAACGTCTGCGCCCGACGATAGATGCGTGTTTGTTCATTTTTTCCTCTTCGCAGTTTGACTTTGAGGCCAGTAGGACGCCCGCGAAGCCTTTGAGCTGCACAAGGTGCAACAAGCATTACGGGCGAAGGCGACGACCGGTGAGTGACGCCGCCGGTTAAAAGACATGAAACCGGATGAAGCACGAGCGGCCCTGAAGGCTCTGGATGAGCAGAAGCCTCCGTACACGGTTCGCGAAGTCGCTAAGGGAACTGCGGCTGGCGCTGCAAGCAAAGGCGGCCAAACGTAAGTGAGATTGCCCGCCTGGTTGTCCTCCTGCCTGGGCGGCAAAGGCGATTGCATGGACGTACTGCATCGCCAAAAGGGCCGCGCTTGCATTCTCATCGGTGCAGGCGCGGCCCTTATTGCAATGGAACTTCTCAGCCTTAGGCGGGTTAGGGCGTTGTGCTGTTGCCAGCTCTAACTTCCCCTGAAGCTGGCATGATCACTGGGCTGCCTCTCGTTGGCAGCCCTTCTTTTCCCGACCTATGTCTCCTGCATCGGGCTAACTCATTTCGATGGCGATCTCTGTACCGGACCGCTCTTGCTCCCGGGCTTCCCCGGAATATTGGAGGTGTCCTGAGGGGGCCTATTTGCATCAAAGCCCGTGGTCGCCGGTTCCTTTGCAGGAGGACCGGTCCTAGTTCCAGGCGGACCCGCGACTCCGGCACCGGAATTCGGCCTGGTCGGCTGCACCGATTGGGTGTCTTGTGGGTTCGAATTGGTCGTTTGCGCAATCGCGACGGCTGGGAGCATAGCGAGCACAAGCGCGACGACAAGTTTTGGCATAGCCATCTCCATTCATACTCTTCTAGTTGCAGAGACCACGCAGCACTGCCATGAGGGGCTAACGGTACGCCCGCTATGTTCGTTCCAACTCGAACCCAAATTTTGGAACTATGCTTGGTCAAGGAGGCCGCGCCGGCGGTCCTGAGGCAGCATCACACGTAGGAAGCGAGGAGAACTCGTCGTGTGATGTTTGTTAAAGCAGAAGGACGCGCCGGTTTCCCCACGATGGAAAATTCTCAGGCAGTATGAGCCATGCTCTAGAGTTCAATGCCGCCACTTTTTGCCAAGGTGTGCGC
>JBKPLN010000275.1:0-1255 GCA_046731635.1 Pseudomonadota bacterium
GCAGTAGCTGGCAGCGCTCGTGATTAGGGTCGCACGAGTTGTAATGGACAAGGAGGAAGAGATGGCTAATCCGATCATTACAAACCTAAAAAGCTGGAAGAGCGGGAAAAATGCGCTGCATCAGGGTGTCGTAAAGCGGGATTGGGTCCCGACTGGGCGCATTGATTTCGCCACCAAGCTCAACAGCAATGACGACCCAAACCAACCAAATGAATTTAAGCTGCTCGTAGAAGAACGTAGAATTATCGAAAGCGTCGCTGGAAACGAACATCTAGACATTCAATGGCGGCTCGCCACGCTAAAAGAAGCAAAAGCCGTTGTAACTCAGTATCACAAATACTTAAAAGAAAACTCGCTCGTCAAATCTGTGTCGGACCCCGAAATTTTGCCTCCGGAATCGCAAGACAGCGGTGCGCCAAGCGAAGTGGCTACTGCCGCTCCGCAGTCATTGGCGCACATGAAATTTTTTCTACCCGTACAAGAAACCAACATTGCTGAAGAAAGCTATCAAGCCATCAAGAAGTTCATTGAAAAGCAGACCGGCTGGCCGATATCGGACGGGCGTTATTATGAGATCCATTACCGCCAGAATGACCGAGACTTATGCGCTCGCGTCGGAGGACCTGATCCGCTGAACGGCGAGAAAGTGTTCGCTATATTCAAACCTCAAAACCCGAGCAGCCCGTTTCTGGTGTGCACTTACAGTCGGGGTGTTGTGCAAGGCCAACCAATTCTGGCCAGCCATGATGCGCAGGCGGTCGAGTTTGAGCCAGAAAAACTGAGAATCAAAGGGCCACGCGGATGGTGAACGGCGGCCCCCGCCACCGACTGCGCCGCGCTAGGACTGTTTGCGGCTTCCAACGCCTCTAACAGGTCGGCGTAAGCCTTGTACCCGGTGATCTCAGCGGCAGCAGCTTCGGCAGCGTTGCCCGCTTGGTCCAAGACTGCAAAATAGTTCTCATCATCTGGTTCGTCGTTCGCTTCCGCTGCGTTAGTCGCGGCGTTGAAGATGCGGTAGCGGGCAGCCTCTTGCCGCGCCTCCCAGGCTTTATCGGCCTTCGTCCTGTCGTCGTTCATACCCTCCTCCTTCGTAAGAACCCAAGGCGGGCATCGTGCCCCTGTTGATGTCTGCTTTTACCCCGAAAGCGGACATGTGCGGTGCAGCTAGGGATGTCTGCTTTGGGCCAAAAGCGGACTCATGCACCGCAGCAAAAGGAGATCGTTATTCAATCACCTCGTCGGCGCGGCCGAGTAG
>JBKPLN010000276.1:0-8062 GCA_046731635.1 Pseudomonadota bacterium
CCACTACTCTGTTATCGTCGGCAGCGTCAGATGTGTATAAGAGACAGTCCTCATGCAGCAGCTTGCCGTACTCGCTCTTGCCGGCGAACCAGCGCGAATCCCAGGTGCGGTTGATACCAACGCGCAACCCAATCGGATTGACTTTTTGACCCATCGCGTACTCCTCAGGCTTCCGCCCGCGCCTCGACCTGACGCACCACAATGGTCAGGTTAGAGAAGGGTTTAAAAATTCGTCCGACACGGCCACGGCCGCGCGGTGTGAAGCGCTTGATCACCAGCGCCTTTCCGACATGGGCCTCGGCGACGACGAGATCGTCGACGTCGAGGTCGTGATTGTTCTCGGCGTTTGCGATCGCCGATTCGAGGCACTTGCGGACATCCTTGGCGATGCGCTTGTGCGAAAACCTCAGATCAGCGAGCGCACTCGCGACCTTCTTTCCACGAATGAGTTGCGCGACGAGGTTGAGCTTCTGCGGGGAAATCCGCAGCATCCTGCTCACCGCCCTGGCCTCGTTCTCGCCGAGGTCTCTCTCGCGTTGGCGCTTGCCCATGATCCTACTCTTTGTCCCTTAGCTCTCACCCGAAGCAACAGGAGCTGCCGGAGTCGGCGCACCCGGTGCGACAGGCGCGCCCACACGCTTGGCCTTGCGATCGGAAGAATGGCCGTAGAACATCCGTGTCGGCGCGAACTCGCCGAACTTGTGACCGACCATCTCTTCGTTCACCAGCACGGGAATGTGCTTTTGGCCGTTATAGACGGCAAAATTGAGCCCCACGAATTGCGGCAAGATGGTCGAGCGGCGGCTCCATATCTTGATCATCTCGTGACGGCCCGACGCGCGCGCGGCCTCTGCCTTGCGCAGCAAAAAACCGTCGACAAAAGGACCTTTCCAAACTGAGCGGGTCATATCTCGTCCTTACTGCTGCTTCTTCTTGCGATCATGTCGGCTCGCGACAATGAAACGCTCTGTGCGTTTATTCTTCCGCGTCTTCTTGCCCTTGGTGGGGAAGCCCCACGGCGTAGTCCAGTGCTTGCCGCCCTTGGTGCGGCCGCCATGCGGGTGGTCGACCGGATTCATCGTGATGCCGCGGTTGTGCGGCATGCGGCCCTTCCAGCGTTGCCGGCCAGCCTTACCGATCGCGGTGTTCATGTTGTCCGGATTGGAGACGGCGCCAACGGTGGCCATGCATCGACCATGCACCAGGCGCTGCTCCGACGTATTGAGCCGCAGAATCACGTAGTCCTGATCGCGTCCGACGATCTGCGCATAGCTGCCGGCCGAGCGCGCGATCTGGCCCCCCTTCCCGATCTTGATCTCGACATTATGGACGATGGTTCCGACCGGAATATTCGCGATCGGCATCGCATTGCCGGGCTTTACGTCCGCGTGTTCGGACGCGATCACGGAATCGCCAGGGCCAAGACGCTGCGGCGCCAGGATATAGGCCAGCTCGCCGTCCTGATACTTGATCAGCGCGATGAAGCCGGTGCGGTTCGGGTCATATTCCAAACGCTCGACGGTCGCAGGCACATCGAATTTCCTGCGACGGAAATCGATCCGCCGATAGGCCTGCTTGTGACCGCCACCGCGGAAACGCGAGGTGATGCGGCCATGATTATTGCGACCTCCGGTCGAATTCTGTCCCTCGGTGAGCGACTTCACCGGTGGGCCCTTATGGAGGGTCGAGCGGTCGACGATCACCAGCTGGCGCTGGCCCGGCGTCACCGGATTGTATGTTTTCAACGCCATCGCAACGCTCTCCTTACAATCCCGTGGTCACGTCGATCCTGTGACCCTCTTCGAGCGTCACGATCGCGCGCTTGACGTCGGACTGTTGCCCGATCCTGTTGCGGAACGCCTTGCGCTTGCCCGGACGCGTGAGCGTGTTGACGCTCTTGACCTTCACGTCGAACAGCTTCTCCACCGCCTCTTTGATCTGCGGCTTGGTGGCAGCCTTGGCCACCTTGAACGTGACCTTGTTGTGCTCGGACGACATGGTCGCCTTTTCGGTGATCACCGGAGCGATGATGACGTCGTAGTGGCGCGGATCGCTGGTGCTCATTTGAAGCGCGCCTCCAGCGCATCGAGCGCGGCCTTGGTCAGCACCAAGGTCTTGCGCCGCAGGATGTCGTAAACGTTTATCCCCTGAATCGGCAGGACATCGATATTCGGAATATTGCGCGCAGCAGTCCGGAATTTGGCTTCTATCTCGGCGCCGTCGATAATAAGCGCGTTTTCGAGCCCGAGCTTGCCGAATTGCTTTGCCAGTGCCTTGGTCTTGGCATCCTTCAGCGTTGCCTTGTCGAGCAAAATGATGCCGCCGTCCTTGGCCTTCGAGGAGAGCGCGTGCTTGAGTGCCAGCGCGCGCACTTTTTTCGGCAGATCGATGGCGTGACTGCGCACCACCGGACCAAACGCGCGCCCGCCGCCACGGAACTGGGGAACACTCGCAGGGCCGTGACGGGCGCCGCCTGTTCCCTTCTGCGCATACATTTTCTTGCCGGTGCGCCAGATTTCACTGCGGCCCTTGGTCTTGTGGGTGCCGCGCTGACGCTTGGCGAGCTGCCAGTTCACGCAACGCTGGATAATGTCGGCGCGCGGCTCGAGGCCGAAGATCGCATCCGGCAACGTTGCCTTTCCGGCGTCCTTGCCATCGAGGGCGACGATCTTGAGTTCCATTACTCGCCCTCCTTCTTCTTCGCGGCGGCAGGCGCCTTATCGGCCGCCTTCGTGCTTTTGTCGGGTTTAGCGGCCTGCTTTGCAGGCTTGGCCGCCTGTCCGGCGGCAGTCTGCGCCGTGGCCTGTTCCGTCGCCGGCGCCGCCTCGGCCTTCGGCTGTTCCTTGGGCTGATCTTCGTTTTTCTGTTCGGGCTTCGCCTCGGCCGTTTCGCTCACGCGAAACTTGCCCGGCTTCGGTGCTTCCTTGGGCAGCTTTTTCTTGACCGCGTCGCGCACAGTGACCCAGCCGCTCTTGGCACCGGGCACTGAACCCTCGACAAGAATGAGGCCGCGCTCGACGTCGGTCTGCACGACCTTGAGATTGAGGGTGGTGACGCGGTCGACGCCGAGGTGGCCCGGCATTTTCTTGTTCTTGAAAGTTTTGCCCGGATCCTGACGGCCGCCGGTGCCGCCGATCGAACGGTGCGAGATAGAAACACCGTGCGAGGCGCGCAGGCCGGCGAAATTCCAGCGCTTCATGCCACCGGCGAAGCCCTTCCCGATTGTAATGCCGCAAACGTCGACGAACTGGCCGGGTATAAAGTGATCGGCGGTGATCTCCGCGCCGACAGGAATCAGCGCATCCTCGCTCACGCGGAATTCGGCGAGCTTCCGCTTTGGCTCGACGTTCTGCTTTCCGAAGTAGCCACGATCGGCCTTGCTCATATTATTGGTGCGCCGCGCGCCAGAGCCGATCTGGAGCGCGACATAGCCGTTCTTATCCTTGGTGCGGTGGGCAACCACCTGGCACTGCGCAAGGCGCAGCACCGTAACCGGCACGTGCTCGCCGGCTTCGGTGAACACCCGGGTCATTCCGACCTTCTGCGCAACTACGCCCGAACGCATTGCTGATCCTATCCCCGGCCCTAGAGCTTGATCTCGACATCGACGCCCGCGGCGAGGTCGAGCTTCATCAGCGCGTCCACCGTCTGCGGGGTCGGATCGACGATGTCCAGGAGGCGCTTGTGCGTGCGCATCTCGAACTGTTCGCGGCTCTTCTTGTCGACATGCGGCGAGCGGTTCACCGTGAATTTCTCGATTCTCGTCGGCAGCGGAATCGGTCCACGAACTTGCGCACCGGTGCGCTTGGCCGTGTTCACGATCTCACGCGTCGACGCATCGAGAATGCGGTGATCGAACGCCTTGAGCCGGATCCGGATATTCTGGCCGTTCATTTTTCTCGTCTCTCTGTCCCGTCATGGCCGGCCTCGTTCCGGCCATCCACGTCTGCTTTTCCTTCAAGTCGCGGATGCCCGGCACAAGGCCGGGCATGACGACGGATAGACTTGTTACTCGATGATGCTAGCCACCACGCCGGCGCCGACGGTGCGGCCGCCTTCGCGAATGGCGAAGCGCAGTTTCTCTTCCATGGCGATCGGCACGATCAGGTGCACCTCCATCGCCACGTTGTCGCCCGGCATCACCATCTCCGTGCCCTGCGGCAGGTGCACGACACCCGTCACGTCGGTGGTACGGAAATAGAATTGCGGACGATAGTTGGTGAAGAACGGGGTATGGCGGCCGCCCTCTTCCTTGGTGAGGATGTAGGCTTCCGCCTTGAACTTCGTATGCGGCTTCACCGAGCCGGGCTTGCACAGCACCTGGCCGCGCTCGACTTCCTCGCGCTTGGTGCCGCGCAGCAGGCAGCCGACATTGTCACCGGCCTCGCCCTGATCGAGCAGCTTGCGGAACATCTCGACGCCAGTGACCACGGTCTTCTGGGTCGGGCGGATGCCGACGATCTCGACTTCTTCGCCGACTTTGATGATGCCGCGCTCAACGCGGCCGGTGCAGACAGTACCGCGGCCGGAAATCGAGAATACGTCTTCCACCGGCATCAGGAACGGCTGATCCTTCGGGCGCTCCGGCTGCGGAATGTAATCGTCCACGGCCTTCATCAATTCCAGGACCGATTCTCTGCCGAGCTTCTCGTCGCTGCCTTCGAGCGCCTTGAGCGCCGAGCCCTTGATCACGGGGATCTTGTCGCCGGGGAAATTGTATTTGGACAGCAGCTCACGCACCTCGAGCTCGACCAGCTCGAGCAGTTCCGGGTCATCGACCATGTCGACCTTGTTCATGTAGACGACCAGTGCCGGCACACCGACCTGACGGGCCAGCAGGATATGCTCGCGGGTCTGGGGCATGGGGCCGTCGGCCGCGGACACCACCAGGATCGCGCCGTCCATCTGGGCGGCGCCTGTGATCATGTTCTTCACGTAGTCGGCGTGTCCGGGGCAATCAACGTGCGCGTAGTGGCGCTTGTCGGTTTGATATTCGACGTGCGCGGTCGAAATGGTAATGCCGCGTGCCTTCTCTTCCGGCGCCTTGTCGATCTGGTCATAGGCGGTGAACGTGGCGCCACCCTTTTCGGCAAGCACTTTGGTGATCGCTGCCGTCAGCGTCGTCTTGCCGTGGTCGACGTGACCGATCGTCCCGATGTTGCAATGGGGCTTGGTCCGCTGGAATTTCTCTTTGGCCATGGAACTCTCCGTTCAGATCCTTCTGTTATCTTCGTGCCTGATCACGCGAATTTCTTCTGTACCTCGGCTGACACGTTCGCCGGCAATTCCGAGTAGTGATCGAATTGCATGGTGAATGTGGCGCGGCCTTGAGACATGGACCGCAGATTGTTGACGTAGCCGAACATGTTCATGAGCGGCACCATTGCATTGATCACGTTGGCATTGCCGCGCATGTCCTGACCCTGAATCTGGCCACGCCGCGAATTGAGATCGCCAATGACCGAGCCGGTGTAGTCTTCCGGGGTCACCACTTCGACTTTCATGATCGGCTCGAGCAGCACCGGCTTGCCCTTCTGCAACGCCTCCTTCAGGCATTGACGAGCGCAGATTTCGAACGCGAGCGCGGACGAATCGACGTCGTGATACTTGCCGTCGATCAGCGTGACCTTGAGATCGACCACCGGAAATCCGGCGACGACCCCCGAACCGAGCACTGATTCCAGGCCTTTCTCGACGCCCGGGATGTACTCCTTCGGCACCGCGCCACCCACGATTTCGTTCTCGAACTCGAACGGCGTGCCAGGCGGGGTCGGCTCGGCGATGATCTTGATCGCCGCAAACTGACCCGAACCACCGGTTTGCTTCTTGTGGGTGTAGTCGTGCTCGACCCGCTGGGTAATCTTTTCGCGGAACGCGACCTGGGGAGCGCCGATATTGGCGTCAACTTTGTATGTGCGCTTGAGAATGTCCACCTTGATGTCGAGGTGGAGTTCGCCCATGCCCTTGAGGATCGTTTGGCCGCTCTCCTGGTCGGTGGAGACACGGAACGAGGGATCCTCGGCCGCGAGTTTCGCAAGCGCAACGCCAAGCTTCTCCTGGTCAGCCTTTGACTTCGGCTCGATCGCGATCTCGATGACCGGATCGGGGAATTCCATTTTTTCCAGGATTACGGGTTTCTGCGGATCGCACAGCGTGTCGCCGGTGCGAACTTCCTTCAGACCAGCCAGGGCGACGATGTCGCCGGCGTAGGCTTCCTTGATGTCCTCGCGGTTATTCGCATGCATCAGCAGCATGCGGCCGATACGCTCCTTGCGTTCCTTGGTCGAATTGATCACGCCGGTGCCGCTTTGCAGCGTACCTGAGTAGATGCGGCAGAACGTGATGGTGCCGACGAAAGGATCGTCCATGATCTTGAATGCAAGCAGCGCCATCGGCTCCTTGTCGTCTGCCTTGCGGACAACTTCATTGCCTTTGTCGTCGGTGCCCTTGATGGCCGGCACGTCGAGCGGGCTCGGCAGATAATCGACCACCGCATCGAGAAGCGGCTGCACGCCTTTGTTTTTGAAGGCGGAGCCGCACAGCACCGGGAAGAAGGCGCCGGTGATGACAGCCTTGCGAAGCAGTTTCTTGATGGTGGCCTCGTCGGGCAACTTGCCCTCGAGATAGGCCGTGGTGGCGTCGTCATCGAGTTCGACGGCAGCTTCAACCAACCTCTCGCGGTATTCCCTAGCTTGTTCCGCCATTTCGGCCGGAATATCGATGTCGTGGTATTTTGCGCCAAGGGATTCATCATCCCACACCACGCCTTTCATGCGCACCAGATCGACAACCCCCTTGAAATTTTGCTCCGAGCCGATCGGAAGCTGGATTGCCACCGGCTTTGCGCCAAGGCGCGTCTTGATGTCGTCGAGACACTTGAAAAAGTCTGCACCAATCTTGTCCATCTTGTTGGCGAAGACGATGCGGGGCACCTTGTACTTATCGCCCTGACGCCAGACCGTCTCGGTCTGCGGCTCGACACCCTGGTTGGAATCGAGCACGCATACGGCGCCGTCGAGCACGCGAAGCGAGCGCTCTACCTCGATGGTGAAGTCGACGTGGCCGGGCGTATCAATGATGTTGAGGCGTTTCTCTTTCCAGAATGCCGTGGTCGCAGCCGATGTGATGGTGATGCCGCGCTCCTGCTCCTGCTCCATCCAGTCCATCGTCGCGGCGCCCTCGTGCACCTCGCCGATTTTGTGGCTCTTTCCGGTGTAATAGAGGATCCGCTCGGTCGTCGTCGTCTTTCCGGCATCGATGTGGGCCATGATGCCGAAGTTGCGGTAGTCCTCAATTGGGTGGCTGCGGGGCATAGGGGATCCTTGAGACTTTTCTGCTGTCACCAGCGGTAATGCGAGAAAGCCCGGTTGGCTTCCGCCATCTTGTGGGTGTCCTCACGCTTCTTGACGGCATTTCCCCTGTTGTTGGATGCATCGAGCAGCTCAGCCGAGAGCCGTTCGGTCATCGTACGTTCATTGCGTTCGCGCGCGGCCGAAATGATCCAGCGGATGCCGAGCGCCTGCCGGCGCGAGGTGCGGACTTCGACCGGCACCTGGTAGGTAGCGCCGCCGACGCGCCGCGAGCGCACCTCGATCGAGGGCATCACATTGTCGAGCGCCTGCTGGAAGACAGAGAGCGGATTTTGCTTGGTCTTGCCCTCGATCATCTCGAGCGCGCCGTACACGATGCCTTCCGCCACCGATTTCTTGCCATCGTACATGATGGCATTCATGAACTTGCTGACGACGACGTTCCCGAACTTCGGATCCGGAATGATGTCGCGTTTATCGGCGGCGTGACGGCGGGACATGACGCTGATCCTTATTTCGGACGTTTCGCGCCGTATTTCGAACGACGCTGCTTACGGTTTTTCACGCCCTGCGTGTCGAGAACGCCGCGCAGGATGTGATAGCGGACGCCCGGAAGATCTTTCACGCGGCCGCCACGGATCATGACGACCGAATGCTCCTGAAGGTTATGGCCTTCGCCCGGGATATATCCGATCACCTCGAATCCGTTCGTGAGCCGCACCTTCGCCACCTTGCGCAAGGCCGAATTGGGC
>JBKPLN010000277.1:0-3775 GCA_046731635.1 Pseudomonadota bacterium
GATATAATCCAGCGCGCGCTGCAGCGCTTCAGCCGAGAGTGCGACAGCCTTGCCCGGCCCGATCATTTCGCGGCGGAAACAAAATCGGCAATAAACCGCGCAGAGGTGGGTAAGCTTGAACAGCACGCGGTCAGGATAGCGATGGACGATTCCATCCACGGGACTCCAGATATCATCACCGATCGGGTCAGCACTTTCGCCGGCTTGGTGCTCAAGTTCAGCCAGATCGGGAACAAACTGCCGCGCGATTGGATCTTCCGGATCATTCGGATCGATTAATTGGGACAGAGGCTCCGGCAGCGCGACGGCATAGCGGGCGGCAACGGCGTCCAGGTCGGGCTGCCGTTCGGGCGGAACGAGGCCTCGCGCGAAAAGGTCCGCAGGCGTGCGAAGGGCCTTTGAAGTTGTTGTCATGATTGCCTGTCCATTCGTGGATGCCCGCCTTGTGCCGGGCATCCACGTCCTCAACAAGAGAAAAATGGGCGTGGATGGCCGAGCCAAGGCCGCGCCTCAACTGTCCGCAACCGGCGTCCAGATCACCTGATCGATGCGTTGCGCGCCCGTCGCCAGCATCACCAGCCGATCAAATCCGAGCGCAACCCCGCTTGCGGGCGGCATTTGCCCGAGAGCCGTGAGAAAATCTTCATCGATCGGGTAACGCTCACCATGGATCCGTTCTTTTTCCGCCATCGCCGTCTCGAAACGGGCCCGCTGCTCCGCCACATCGGTCAGCTCGCCAAAGGCGTTGGCGAGCTCCACCCCGCACGCATAAAGCTCAAAGCGCTCTGCGACCGCATCACTGTCCGCTTTGGGTCGTGCGAGCGCTGCCAGCGGCAGCGGGTACTCATATAGGATGGTGGCGCGACCGATGCCAAGTTGCGGATCGATGCGTTCGGCCAGGATGCGGCTGAAGATATCGCCCCAGGTGTCATCGGCGGCGGTTGCAACGCCGATCCTGTCCGCTTCCGCAGCGAGCGCGCCACGATCGCCCCTGCCCGTTTTAGCCGTCCCCAACAAGTCCACTCCCGCGTAACGACCAAAGGCATCGGCCACCGTCAGTCGTTCGGCAGGCCCGAAGGGATCGATAGTCTTGCCTCGAAATTGGAATTCCTTTGTACCCGCCGCGCGTGCTGTCTCTCCCAGGATCGCCACGCAGTCATCCATCAGCGTCTCATACGTCGCATTCGCCCGGTACCATTCCAGCATGGTGAATTCAGGATGATGGAGCGCGCCTCGCTCCCTGTTGCGGAACACGCGGGCAAAACTGACGAGGCGGCTTTCACCGGCGGCCAGGAGTTTCTTGCAGGCAAATTCCGGCGAGGTATGAAGAAATACCTGGTGGCGCTCTCCTCCCGGAGCAATCAGCTCGGTAGCAAAGGCGTGCAGATGGGTTTCGTTTCCCGGTGAAACCTGAATTGCCGCGGTTTCGACTTCAACAAAATCCTGCTTTGCGAACCAGGTGCGAAGAGCCGCAATGATGCGCCCGCGCGCCAGGAGATAGGGCCTGCGCGCCGCATAGGCGCCGGGAGCCCAGAAGGATGGGCTTTTCGGCACGCTCATCTCGGCCCGCGAACTCGCGGGAAAAGCTGGCATCGGCCGAGAAGATCGCTATGTTGCCGCCCGACACCGCGGCCAACGGCCGCCAATACATCAGGGATCATTATCGTGAAGGTCATCGCTTCATCGCTCCGCAAAGGCAATATCGTCGAGGTCGACGGCAAGCTCTATGTCGTTCTCACGGCAGAAAATTTTCACCCCGGCAAAGGGACGCCGACCACACAGGTCGATATGCGCCGGATTTCCGACGGCGTGAAGACCTCTCAGCGCTATAAGACCACCGACCAGGTGGAGCGTGCTCACGTCGAGGATCACGAATTCAGCTATCTCTATCAGGATGGTGATGGTTTCCACTTCATGAACCAGGAGACTTACGACCAGGTTCACGTGGCCGCTGACGCAGTCGGTGAATCTGCCGTTTATCTCCAGGAAGGCATGGTCGTGAATATGAGCGTCCACGAAGGAGTCCCGGTCGCCATCGAACTGCCGCAGAAGGTCACGCTTGAAATCGTCGACACAGAGCCGGTGGTGAAAGGCCAGACCGCGTCGGGCTCATTCAAACCTGCCAAGCTTTCGAATGGCGTGCGCACAATGGTGCCGACCCATATCACCACGGGAACCCGGGTGGTCGTGAGTACCGCCGATGGCTCCTACGTCGAGCGCGCCAAGGATTGAAGGTCGACGAGGCAAGATTTCACCTTTCGTCCGCGTGCGTGCTCTTGCAACACTGCGCGGCTGCGGTAGTTCGGGCCTAGACCCTTACGCTCGCGCGCACTTCCTTGGGGAACAGATCGTCGGGCGCAAGTTTCTTGGCTGTCACGCCTTGCGCGTGAGCGAAGCGGCAGAACGCATCCAGCGTCCTGCGATTTTGTTCGAGCCCGTACGGAAAAGGATCGTCGCCGAAATTTCTACTCCATTCGCCGGCGATCGATGCAGCCCAGGGCACGGGAATACGTGACGCGGTCAGATCTCGGATTCGTTCGAGGCTCCGCCGCCGGCCCTCGTCAAATGCCTTGAAAAGATTCATCGCAACCCACGGGTAGTGCTCGAAGACTACACGACGCATCGCGATCACGTGCATGATCGGATAGATGCCCGTGGTGGCATGGTAGTTCATCTCCTGGGCGCGATAGTCGGGGTAAAGCCGAACGATCCTGTCGCCACTGCTGTCGAATGCGTCCGGCACTCGTGCGGAGATCGCGGCATCGATCTCGCCTGACAGCAGCATCGCAGAAATAGTCGTATCGCGACGCTGCTCGTAGTGAATCCCAACCGGCAACTTGAATTCCACCTTTTCCTCGCGGCCGGCCTCGTTCATGCCGGCTTGAACCCATTGTACTTTCCGCAGATCCACACCGGCCGTTTCGGACAGAAATCCGCGCGCATAGATGCCGGCGGTTTGTGCCCATTCCGGGATACCCACGCGCTTGCCCTCCAGATCCTTGGGATGGGAGATGCCGCGGTCGGAGCGCACGTAGAATGCCGAGTGCCGGAACACGCGAGACGGAAAGACGGGGATTCCGACAAACGGAGAATTGCCTTGAGCGGCGTAGCCGATGAATTTGCCGAAGGACATCTCGGACACGTCCCATTCGCGGTTTTTGATGAACCTGTAGAAGATTTCCTCAACAGGCAGGACAAAGGCCGTAAGCAGAATTCCCTCCGCGCGCACAGCGCCAGTCGTGAGATCGCGCACGTGATCGTAATCGGCCGTGGCGAGGGTCAAGTGCAGGCGCGCGGTACCCGCGGTTTCGATGAGCTCGGGCTCGCGATCGGCACTCGAGGATGCAGTTAAATTGGCTTCGCGTACCGTCATTTCACTACCACTCTCCCACGCCCATGCAGCCACGCAGGGCACTGGGCCGCACCCTACACCCTTGTATGCCGCAGTGCGATGAACTTAACTTCTACACCGGAGTCTCACCGAGCCTTCGCTGACGGAAAAGAACGAGGGGAGCCGGATTGAAACGCGCCGTACTTGTTGGCCTTGCCTTGCTTATGGCGGCTCCCGCGCCGGCGGAGGAAATGAAAACTCCGCAGGTTTCGCGCGCGCGAATCGACTGGAATGCGGCAACCGCGAGCCTTACCGGTCCGGCATCGGGGACCCCGGCGGAAAGGTTCGCCAGGCTCAACGTGGCTGCAGAAGCAGGTTTTCCTGGGATCTCCAACAGTACGGTGCCGGTGCTGTTACCGTTCGATATCGACGGTTTTGCAAAGG
>JBKPLN010000278.1:0-3549 GCA_046731635.1 Pseudomonadota bacterium
GTTTAGCGAGCGATTTCGTTCGTTGAAGAACTATTGCTTGCCTCACCAAGACCAAGATCGAGATCGTAGAGTTTCCAGCCCAAACCCATAAAACGGAACCGAAGTTTGATTTCGCCTCGATCGACCACAAAAGTGCGCGGACCGGTGAAGAATGCGTGTTTTACTTTTGACCAATCTTCAATTTTACCGGTAGGGAACCGAAACTCTTGCGGATGCCGGAGGTTCTTTAGGACTCCCGGATTAGATATCAGCGCGGCGATGCCCTCTGGAGTCACGTAAGCATCAATGATTGTATCGATCAGTGTTGGTCCGAGGTTGCTCCACCACTTGTGAGTGGCCTTTCCCTGGGCGAATCGCGCGATAAGCTGTTTCTTTAGCGAAGCTCGAATAGCGGGAAAATCCATGCGTGAACTCAGCGCCACGCTATCACCAGACCGCAATGCTGCGGTGAATCGCCAGAATGAAACGTACGGCGACGCTCCGTAGACTAGCAGGAGAAAAACGAAGATGAGCACTAACCAGCGGAATTTCATAAACCCTGTTATCTGCAATGCGGCGGGACTATCGGACGGAGTTGGATGTATTTCTAACCGGAGGGCACCGGTCCAATTTTCTTCCAATATTGAAGAATCCATCCGCTTCCCGGAGCAAGACTTGAACTCTGTCGGCCGCGGTCCACCTGGCGTTCCCCAACAGGCGTGTATCGATCGCATCCAGAATTTCGTAGACGCCGCGCGTTACTTGACCGACGTGCGGTCCGCCCTCTGCAATGGAGTCCACCTGTTTTGGTTTCGTATCCGGATTCCCGGTAAACGGTCCCTGTGGATGCGTCCCAATGCCGCTCGCCTTTGGAAGCAGGAATGTGTTGTGATCGGTGATCAGTATTGTATTTCTCGCTACATGCACAGGCACGGATTTTCCGTTTACGACTCCGCGGGTTAGTTGGCATGTGCCCGACAATCGGTCGTCGTTTCTCTGAGCGGCTGCCGACTCCGTCGTTGGAGCGCTTGACCCGCTGGTTGAGCAGCCGGCGGTCGTTAGTATCATGGGCTCATTATCAAAAACAGGGCCGCTTTCGTCATGGGGCTTTTTGCATCGGAAACCGCTCTTTGTCGAGTGTGATTGCGAGCTGGTCGCGGCAATTTCATCGCATCTTGTCAGAGAATTTTTCGCAAATAAAGTGATCGGTGCGAAGCAAGGTAGAGGAGAATCCCATCGTTACGCAGCAGCCTGGAAATTTTACGCGGCAAAGCCGATGGATTATTGCACCGCCTGAGGAGCTGACTGGCGGAGTGATTTCGTGGAGTCAAATTTGCGGTTCGGAGTGTATCGCGCGGCTGCTCTTACGAAAGGGTTTTCGCTGCACAGAAGAGGTGAATTCATTTTTATGGCCCCGCCTAAGTTCGCTGAACGATCCGTTTTTACTGCCCCAAATGCAAGCGGCTGTTTCCCGCATTCTCACGGCCTTAGATCGACGGGAACGCATCGTGCTTTTTGGTGATTACGACGTGGACGGTGTCACATCCCTGGCATTGCTTGCAGAAATGCTGGGTGCATACGGTGGCGCTCCGGAATTGTTTTTGCCATTACGGATGGAGGAGGGTTACGGTTTGAGCCCCGAAAGCGTCGAGCGTTGCGTCGGGGAATATCGACCCCAACTTCTGATCGCCATCGATTGCGGGACCTCCTCGGTAAAAGAGATCGACGATCTCCGGAAACGCAGCGTGGACGTGATTGTCCTCGATCACCATGAGCCGAAGTCAGCGTTGCCCAGCTGCGTTGCAATCGTGAATCCCAAAACACTGGACTCTCCCTTCGAATATCTTTGCAGCGTGGGGATTGTCTTCAAACTATGCCATGCATTGCTGAAAACACGGCTACTGCCTGAGTTCGATTTGAAATCAAAGCTGGATCTTGTGGCGCTTGGCACAGTCGCCGACATCGTGCCGCTTGATGGGGAAAATCGCGTTTTGGTGCAACGCGGAGCGATTCAGATCGCGCAGACCTCACGTGTCGGGCTGAGAAAATTAATGCAAGTTGCCGGAGTGCGGCCTCCGATCTTGCCTGAGGACATTGGTTATCGACTTGGGCCACGATTAAACGCTGCAGGACGTTTGAGCACAGCAGAGAAATCGTTGCGCCTGCTGCTCACTGAGGACGACGGCGAGGCAACGGCGCTTGCGGGAGAGCTCGATCATCAAAATCGCGAGCGCCAGGAAGTGGAAAAACAAATTTTCGAGGCCGCGATAGAAAAGATAGAAGATGATCGACTCGATTTGGCGCGCGACGCAGCCATCGTTGTCGGAGCGCGCGGCTGGCATCCGGGCGTACTTGGAATCGTAGCGTCCCGGCTCGCTCGACGGTATCATCGACCAGCTATAGTAATCGGCTTCGACGAGAATGGGCTGGGCAAAGGAAGCGGACGAAGCATTGAAGGGCTGAATCTCGTAGAAGCGTTGAGCTGCTGTGCGAAGAGACTCGACAAATTCGGCGGGCACGAAATGGCGGCCGGTCTTGCACTACGCGAGGAAAATCTCGACCTCTTTGCTGAAGGATTTCGCAAGGCTGCGCGTGAACGTCTTTCCGACGAAGCTCTACAACCTTGCGTGCGACTGGACCACGAGGTTGCCTTCACGGAGATCGATATGGATTTTCTGCAGTGGCACGAGATGCTGCAACCGTTTGGAAATGGAAATCCCCAGCCGCTTTTACTTGCGCGCGAGGTCGAGCCAGTTGCTCCGCCGCGGGTAGTTAATGAAAAGCATCTAATCCTCCGTCTGCGTCAGGGCAATCGCCATCGCCGTGCTGTTTATTTTGATGGCGTGGCGAATCCGCTACCGCGAGCGCCGTGGGACATCGCATTTCGAATCCGCGCCGACGATTATGAGGGCGAAACCCTGATTGCTATGCAAATCGAGGCAGTGCGACAAGCAGAACGCTGCGGGGGTGAAAAGTGAACAACGCGAACGTCTCTAACCGAACAGAGACCACTGATCATGGATCACCGGTACTTCCGGAACCGTTGCCCGGTAGCGTTGCAACTTCGCAGTTACTAGAAGAATTAAATTGGATCCCGCGCCCGAAGCTTCTGGGGCTGCGGCGACTAGGCATCGAGACGGTGGAAGATTTGCTTACGCATTTTCCACGTCGGCATGAAGATCGAACTGAATTTCCGCAATTTCCACGCGAGGAGAGCGATATTCCAATCTGCCTTTGCGGGGAAGTAGTCAAGACGTCGCTACGGCGTTTCGGTGGCTGGAAGAAAATTTTCGAAGCCACGTTGCAAGAATCGAACCCAAACGCTCTGAGCGAACCGCTGGTGTGTCGATGGTTCAATCTGCATTACGTGCAGAAAATGATCGCCACCGGACAACGCATGGTGGTCTTCGGCAAGCCGAGGCTGCGCGGGAAGCGAATTTGCATGGACCATCCGGAATTCGAAGTCATCGAGGCTGACGAGGAGATCTCGATCCATTTTCGCAGAATCACACCGATTTACCCTGCGACGGAAGGTCTTTCGCAGCGCGTGTTACGCAGCATGATTTACCG
>JBKPLN010000279.1:0-2947 GCA_046731635.1 Pseudomonadota bacterium
GTCCAAATGCGCCCACAGGTTCCGCGCCCGTTCAACAACACGCAGAAGGTGATTATGCTTGCCAGACAGCGGATGTCGTTTGACCCTGAAACTGTTTCCCTCTTGCGGAAAACACTTGATGACGCCTGGGACCAATTAGGACCCGAGCAGAGAGCAATGACAAGTCGAACACTGTTGGCTGAACGCATACTCAAGTCGGCGGCAAAGGGTGAGCGCGATCCAAAACGGCTGCGTGATGCGGCCCTTACAGCGAATGCCGCCTAATAGACATCCTCAAACCGATCAGTGCTAAGTTGGAGAGACGGCGAAGGTGACTACTATGGACAAATCTGGCGCAACCCAGCTCTACCGCATTGTTATCAATGCAAGCGCTCGGGCGATTTGGGATGCGATCACTCTGCCCGGATGGACCGAGAAGTATGGTTATAGTGGCCGCGTAGAATATGAACTTAGGGCCAGCGGCCGCCTCTCCCATCGCGCCAGTGCTGAGATGAAGGCGATGGGAATGCCGGATGAGATCATTATCGGCGAAGTCATTGAAAGCGATCCCCCAAGAAAGCTTGTGCAGACTTGGCACCCACTCTTCAACGCGGATTTCTCGGCGGAGCCGCCTACGCGCGTCACGTACGAGATCGACGAGAGCCAGAGCGGTGTGTGCACGGTTACCATCACTCACGACGTCACTGGTGCGCCGATGGTCGCCGGCATGGTGCCGGGTGGCGGCGACCCCTCGAAAGGTGGTGGCGGTTGGCCATGGGTGCTGAGCGATCTCAAGTCGCTGCTGGAGACCGGCAAGCGGATGCCAGTCTAAACCGTTAGGTCCTGCGGGGCTAAAGCGGACATTCCGCTCTCAGTAGCGTTAACGTGGTAGCGTTGCCGTACGCTCGCGCGCCCGCCGGTGCGAATGCGCCGATAGCACATGCCTGGCTTTCGAACGCTGCACGATTTGCAGGGCGGGCTTATTTGATTGCGCCACGCAGAAGCTGCCGACGGCATCCACCACCGCCGCGCTGATTAGTTGCTGCCGCTCAGGCGAGGCCATCACCAGTTCCTCGTCGCGGTTCGCGATCGAGCCCGCTTCAAGCAGGACAGCCGGCATTTGCGTCTTCTTCAGCACGAACAGCGTGTCGTAGCGGTAGACGCCAGCATCGGCGTCCAAGAGCGTGCGCTGCCACCGGCCCATGAAGCTCTCGGTGTAATGCGGCGTGTATTGCAAACCCCGCGCCTTCAACTGCTGGCCGAGCATGCTCCCGAACAGAAGACTGTCTTTGGGATCGAGATTGTCTTCGGAGACGAAGATCGAATGGCCCTTAAATCGGTCGCTAAACGTTTCCGGCTTGCCGCTGTAATCCCATTTTTCCAGAAAACGATCGGGCACCGAGTCGTGGTGGATGGACAGCAGCAGATTTGCCGATAGCTTGTTGGCACGTGCCACGCGTGCGTACATGCTCTGGCGGCCCGGTCCCTCGCTCACCATGAGCACCGTCTTGGCAAAGCCGGCTTCGAGGAGAGCCTGATCGATTTGCTTGGCGAGCCGCAGATTGAAATCAAATTCGTCGGCTCCGCGTGCGCTTTTGGCGCCGGGCGATTTCGCGGTGTGGCCGACGTCGAGCACGATGCGAAAGTCCGGACGGGCGCAGTCCGCCGCGCCTGATTTCAGAGCGCTATCGGGCGGCTCGGCGCGCACAATGCCGACCGGCAGCACGGACAAGACAGCCGCGAGCGATACCGCAATGGTGCGCCAATAGCGAATCATGAGACATTCTTTGACCTGTGTCGCTAACAAACATTTACGGCCGTGGCAGCTTTAGGCCAAGCCTGTGTATCGAAATTAGGATTCAAATGGACGACTACGGTTGCCTGACGTTTCGCCTTCGCCGGTTCTAATTTACCGGCAAATTAGTTTTCGTTGTGTGCGATCGCCGCAATTTTATTTTGTACCCTTTGAGAGTAGGGTCGATCACACATTGAGACGAATAGCGGCTAGGCTTAGAACGACGGCAATCAAAAAACTAAACGCAAAAAGCGTGCTCCACATGCTAACGTCCCCCCGCTCGCGCAAACGAAATCTTTTTTTGTTTTGTAACTTTTTTTGGATCGGAGATCAACATCGAAGATGGCATAACGCTCACCTGGTCATCCTTACAACTTTTGTGATCGCAATTGCGTCATGTGTGCAGGCGCAAACACCTGCCCCATCCAAGGTGACGAAGGCGGACGCGCAAAAGGTTCTCAAAATCATCAGCGGCGACAAAGCCAAGACCCGAGTTTATTGCCAAATGGCCAGGCTCGGTCACCAGATAGAGCAGGTTAACGAGGCGACGGATTCCAAGAAATTCGATGCGTTGTTTCAGAGAATGTACGAATTGGGAAAAAAACTGGGTCCCGAATATTCCGCGTTGGTTGACGGACTTCAGGACATTGACCCACACTCCGAAGTCGGTCAGGAGATTAGTTCGACCCTGGATGCCCTCGATAATTTGTGTGGGGGGTAATGCACCATCTGGATGGTCCGCTTCTGGTCCTTAGCGGACATTCCATATTTCGCAGTTGATGTCGCTTTCGGGGGTAAAGCAGACATGAGCGCATTTCGCGCTTTAATGGCGCTCTGTGCTCCCGCCGTTACAGCGTAACCAACTTCCGGCGGCCAGCCGCGCTAATCCCGGGTGCGAGCGAGGGCGCGTGCGTCGTGGCGCCGAGTAGGAGTTCGCGGGCCTGCCATTCGGAGGCCCGATCCAATTCCAGGAAAAATGTGACCTCGCCCGCTGCCAATGCAGCAACAGGGACGCCAGTCCGGTAAACCAGCCGGTTGCCGGCCAGGGAAGCAAGTTTCGGCCCGGGCGTTAGGATGCCAGCAAGGTTCAACGGATCCGAACCTGATACTACGACCCAGTCTTCGGCATCAGATTGTCGCTTTACCTCGCGCAACATGGCGATAGCCTCCGGT
>JBKPLN010000280.1:0-9075 GCA_046731635.1 Pseudomonadota bacterium
CTCGCGAACCGTGGCGCGGAACAGGAATACTTCCTGTCCCACGTAGGCGATATGCTGCCGAAGCGAGCGACGCGATACCGAAACGATATCCTGTCCGTCGATCAGGACCTTGCCGCGCTTTGCGTCATAAAACCGCAAAAGCAGGTTGAATACTGTTGACTTTCCGCCGCCCGATGGGCCGACCAGTGCGGTCAGCTTGCCCGGTTCGGCCACAAAGGACATTCCGCGCAGCACCGGTTCGTCATTCCGATACGCGAAATGGACGTCATCGAAAGCAAGACGCGCGGCCTTGACCTGCAAGCTCGGCTTATTGCTATCCAGCGGCTCGCTTGGCGGGCTATCCAGCACTTCGAACAGGACGCGCACGCCGACCAGCGCGCTGTTGAGCTCAATATTCAGGCGGGCGAGACGTTTCGCAGGCTCATAGGCTAGCAGGAATGCGGCGATGAACGAGTAGAATTGGCCCGGTGTTGCGCCGGTTTCGATCACCCGATATCCGCTGTAGATGATGGCGATAGCGATGGCACAGCCGCCGAGCGTTTCCATCAGAGGGCTTGAGCGATTGGACACCCGCGCCATCTTGTTGGCCTCGTGCTCGACCGCGGCGACATTCCGGTCGAACCGCTCGCGCATGATGTCTTCAAGTGTGAATGCTTTCACGATGCGGACACCCTGCAACGTTTCCTGCAACGTCTCGATGATGCGGGTTCCGCCATGGAATTGCGTCCGCGCGATCGAATAAATGCGCCGGATGAGCTTGCGCAGAACGAAGAAAGCCGGCGGAACGACCACGAAGCTGAAGAACGACATCAGCGGCTCCTGCACCACCATGACAAAGAGCAGGCCGATCAGTGACAGCAGGTCTCTTCCGACCGAGGTAATCAGCAGGTTGATGACCTGTGTCGCCGCCGCCGCGCCAGTCGACAGCCGCGCAATGAACTCCGTCGAGTGCCGATCGGAGAAAAAGCCAAGGCCCTCGTTCAGCAGCTTGGAAAAGACTGCGCGCTGATTGTCGGCAACAATGCGGTTGCCGATGCGCGACAGCATGACGCTGTGGCCGTAAGTTGCGAGTCCTTTGGTCGCGAACAACGCGATCGTGATGATGCCAAGGGTGACGATTCCGCTCACGTTGCGATTGATGTAGGCCTCGTTGATGACGTCGCCGATGACCCAGGCACTAGCGGCCGTGCAGCCCGCGGCAACTGCCATAAGCGCGAAGGCGCCCGCGTATCGCCGCCAGTGCGCGAACCCCTGTTCGGTGAGCAAGCGCCGGATCAGGGCGAGGGCGCCGTAACGCTCGTCGGCTGTCGATGGCAATCTGTGATCGTGCATCCGCCCTCAGTGAGCTGCGAATAGGGCCCGTCGGGGCAGGAGTCGGCATTCCTTGCCTGCGGCCAAGGGATTTTTCAAGCTAAAACCGGCCTTTGGCCGCCGAAAGCCAGCAAATTTATGAAGAAGCGACGTCTTTGCGGCGGCTTGCCAGCTGCTTTTCCCATGCAAGCGCGTGCGCAACGATCATATCGAGATTCTGGAATTGCGGGCGCCAAGGCAGCATTGCGTGGATTCGTTCGACGTTTGCGACAAGCGACGGCGGATCGCCTGGACGACGGGGGGAAACCTCAACGGGGAAATCGCGTCCGCTTGCGCGCCGGACGGCGTTGATGACCTCGAGGACCGAAGAGCCGCGACCATAGCCGCAGTTGAGCGTTGCGCTGGCCCCGCCGCTTCGCAAATAGGCAAGCGCCGAAGAATGCGCGTCAACCAGATCGCTCACGTGAATGTAGTCCCGGATACAGGTGCCATCCGGCGTCGGATAGTCCGTTCCGAATATTTCCATTTTTGGGCGCTTGCCGATGGCCGTCTCGCAGGCGACCTTGATGAGATGCGTTGCAGTCAACGTTGCCTGTCCGGCGCGCATTTTTGGATCGGCGCCGGCGACGTTGAAGTAGCGCAGGGTTACGAACCGCAGGCCGTGGGCCTTGGCGGCGTCGTGCAGCATGATTTCCGTCATCAGCTTCGACGTGCCGTAAGGAGAGAGCGGTGCTGTCGGTGCGTTCTCACTGATCGGGCCAGCCTCCGTCGCACCGTAGACTGCGGCCGTCGAGGAAAAAATAAAGTGCCGAACGCCGGCCTTGATTGCGGCATCAAGCAGCGCGCACGTGTTCATGGTGTTGTTGCTGTAATACGCCAGCGGGTCGGAAACGGATTCCGGCACGACGATCGAGGCGGCGAAATGGACAATGGCGGTGACGCCGTAATGCGCGATGATGTCATTCACCAGGGCCCGGTCGCCCGTACTGCCGGCGATAAGGGGCACCGAGGCCGGAATTAGAAAGCGAAATCCTGTCGACAAATTATCGAGCACGACCACCGGCTCGCCCGTATCGGCGAGTTGGTGCACCATGTGGCTGCCGATATAGCCGGCGCCTCCGGTGACCAAAACCGTCATTTCAACAGATCCTTGGAACTCGAGCGAATGCGTCCCGCGCCCATGATATCCGCGCTTCATCCCGTGGTGATGCCATGGTTATAGCGGTCATTTCTAAGGCCGGGTATATGCATGCGCAGACACAATGGCCAACATTCTTTTCATCAAGACTTCCTCGCTTGGCGACGTGATCCATCACATGCCGGCATTGACCGATGCGCGATCGGCGCGAGCTGACGCGACGTTCAGCTGGCTGGTCGAAGAGCAGTTTGCGCCACTGGTGCGGCTCCATCCAGCCGTGACCGAAGTCATCCCGGTAGCATGGCGCCGCTGGAGGAAGTCGGTGTTAACGCCGGCCACCATGGCTGAGATGGGCAAGAGTTTCCGCGCTGCCCGGACCTGCGAGTACAGCGACATTGTCGATACCCAGGGGCTTTTGCGGAGCGGTCTGCTCTCGCGGATCACACGCGGACGCCGGCATGGGTACGACGCTTCGAGCATCCGGGAGCCTCTGGCGTCGCTTTTTTATGATGTGCGCCATCGTGTCGACCGTCGTCTACACGCGGTGGAGCGCAACAGGATCCTGAGCGGGCTGGCATTGGGTTATGCTCCGCGGGGAGCTCCCGACTTCGGCCTTGATCGCACGCGCTTTGGAGGCGGCGCGTCGCGCTATGCCGTCTTTTTGCACGCAACCGCGCGCGCCGAAAAGGAGTGGCCCGAGGCGCAGTGGATCACGCTGGGGCGGGCACTCGGTCAGAATCACAAACTTGAGATTATTCTGCCCTGGGGTAGTGAGATCGAGCGCAGGCGCAGCGAGAACATTGCGCGCGAGGTGCCAGAGGCGCGCGTACCGGAGCGAGCGCCCCTCGACGAGGTCGCGAAGATGATCGGCGGCGCGCGGTTCGTCGTCGGCGTGGACACCGGGCTTCTGCACCTTGCTGCTGCGCTTGCTGTCCCGCTGGTCGCGATCTTTGCCGGCAGCAAGCCTGACCTGACCGGGCCGGTCGGCAGCGGCCCACGCTCGATCCTGGGCGACAGGGGAATGCCGCCGACCGTCGATGAAGTTCTCGACGCTGTCTCAACAATGACGAGATAGATTTTCGCTTACGCCGTGCCGGCCCGCAGCAGATCGTGGACGTGAATGATGCCGACCGGTTTGCCGGCCTCGATGGCAAACAGCGCGGTGACCTTCATCGTGTTGAGCATATCGAGGGTCTCGCTGAGCAGTTGATCGCGGCGCACTGTCTTTGGCCCGCGCGTCATGACCTCGTCAACGCGGGCATCGAGTAACCTGTCGTGCATGTGCCGACGCAGGTCGCCGTCGGTAATGATTCCCACGAGCAACCCACCCGGATCGGTGATGCCGACACAACCGAAGCCCTTCGCCGTCATTTCCAGGATCGCCTCCGACATCCGCGCGCCGAGCGGCGACAGCGGCATCGTCGCGCCCGTATGCATGATGTCGCCGACTGTTTTCAGAAGGGTGCCCAGCTTGCCGCCCGGATGCAGCAGACCGAAATCGACGGCCGTAAAACCATGGCTTTCCAGGAGCGCGATGGCCAAGGCATCGCCGAGCGCAAGCTGCATCAGGGAAGACGTTGTCGGCGCGAGATTGTGCGGGCAAGCCTCGCGGGCCTGTGGCAGGGCGAGCACGACGTCCGCAACCTTTGCCAAAGCGCTGTCCGGGATCGCCGTCATCGCGATCAACTTGATGTTATGCCGGCGGGAATAATCGGCGATGTTTTTCAGCTCGGCGGTTTCGCCAGACCACGAAAGCGCGAGGATGACGTCGTGGTTGCCGATCATCCCAAGGTCGCCGTGGCTCGCCTCACCGGGATGCACGAAAAACGCCGGAGTGCCGGTGGAGGCGAGGGTGGACGCGATTTTCCGTGCAACATGACCGGACTTCCCCATGCCGGTCACGATCACCCGGCCCTGCGCGCCGCTGGTCTTGGGGTCTTGCGCAGCGCGGATCACATCGATGGCAGCGGCAAATGAAGTGCCGAGGCCATCGCGCAATGCCGCGGCCAGGGCGTCGACGCCGCTGCCCTCGGCTTCAAGGGTGCGGAGCGCCGACGCAATCGTCGCCTGCGTTCGATCAGCGGTCACCTCGACGGGTTTCGGTCTGGCCATGCTGTTTGATACCACGAAAAGAACTTCACGTCAGGTTGCTTCGCCTACTCGTTAAGGGTCGTGGCGGCTAGCATTGATTTTTGTTTGCGCAATCACTTTCCGCACGGTCGCAAGCACTGTTTCAACGGTGACATCATCGGTGCGTCGGTGGCGCACGGCAATATTGCCGTCTGTACGTGCACGCTCACGCGCGCGCTCATCGCCGGGCGGCTCCAGGATGGCGGCGACTGGATTGAGCGGCTTCCAATGCCAGGGGCTGGTTGGTCCAAAGATGGCGATCGTTGGCGTACCGATTGCCGCCGACACATGCATCAGGCCGGAATCATTGGTGACGGAAATATCCGCCGCGGCAAGAGCCAGGACCGCATTGCGCAAATCGGTGCTGGTCAGATCTCGCACCCGGCTTCCCGCCATCGCCGCTATTTCTTGTGCGATCGATGTTTCGCTCGGTCCGCCCAAAACCCAGACCGAAGCCCCGTCCTGGACGAGCATCCTGGCGAGCTGGCCATAATGCGCAGCGGGCCACGCCTTACCGGCGCCGACCGCGCCCGGCGACAGGGTGACGATGGGCCGAGCTTCATTGCCAATTCCCTGACGTCCGCGCCACGCGCTCACTTCGTCGCCGGGCACCTTCAATTCGGGCAAGGGCCACTCATTTGGGAGTGGCGCATTCTTCGGCAGCGATAAGGCACCCATCTGGTCGATCATGCGCGGCAATTTGCTTTCGCCGAAACGCACGTCATTAAGCAGGCCGAACCGAAACTCGCCGGCAAAGCCTGTGCGAACCGGAATATCGGCAAGCCGGGGAGCGAGTGCCGCTTTCCATTTCCGCGACATGATGATCGCCTGCTCGTAGCGTTCC
Organism: Pseudomonadota bacterium; assembly: GCA_046731635.1. Lineage (GTDB taxonomy): Bacteria > Pseudomonadota > Alphaproteobacteria > Rhizobiales > Xanthobacteraceae > Pseudolabrys. Next base: position 5,424 of record JBKPLN010000280.1, read on the forward strand.
TCTCGCAGCCTTCGCGCGAGCTCTCGCTGGAGTGCGAGGCCCAATGTTCCACGTGGCAAATCGATGACAATGGCGCGGCGAATGCCCGGCATGTAGTCGGCTAGGGGCGCGCAAAGCGTGCTGCTGACAACGTCCACCGGCCGGTCGGGGTTCTGCGCGCGCAAAAGCTGGACCACCGAATGACAGCGGACGAAATCACCGATCCAGACGTAGGGAACGATGAGCATCGGCCGGGCAGCACCTTGCTTGAAGTTCTGGCTCATCGACAGGTGCCGCACACCCCTTTATCCCTCTGAGGCCGCCGCCGGGGCAGCCGTTACCCTGAGCCACCGGCACCTGTCCAGTCGCGATTTTTACCCTGTTCCGACCCATCGACAGCCCTGAACATCGTAGGATTTGCGCCGGGCGACGCGCTGGGGCAAAGGTTCTGTCCTGCAACCATCGGGTGGCGAGGGCAGGGATGTTTTTGGTAACCGGCGGGGCCGGGTTCATAGGGTCGAACATCGTGGCCAGCCTCAACGAGGCGGGATCGACTGATGTCGTGGTGAGCGACCTGCTGGGTCGCGACGACGCCAAATGGCGCAATCTGGCGAAGCACCAGGTTGCCGATCTTGTGCCACCGAACGAACTGGCGGCCTGGCTTGAAAGCCGAAAGCTTGATGCTGTCATCCACATGGGCGCCATATCGGACACGACTGCAACCGATGGCGATCTCGTGATGGAAAACAATTTCCGCCTGTCGCTGAGGCTGCTCGACTGGTGCACGACCACGCGAACGCCTTTTATTTACGCGTCCTCGGCAGCGACGTATGGCGACGGCAGCCAGGGATTCGACGATGATTGGTCGATCGATGCTTTGCGCAAGCTCAAGCCGATGAATCTCTACGGCTGGAGCAAGCATCTGTTCGACCTCGCGGTAGTCGACCGGCATACGAAGAAAGAAAAAATGCCGCCGCATTGGGTCGGGCTCAAGTTCTTCAACGTGTATGGTCCGAATGAGTACCATAAGGCCCACATGGCAAGTGTTCTGGCGAAAGTGTTCGATACGGTCAAGGCAGGAAGTCCCGTTCGCCTGTTCAAATCGCACCACGAGGGCATTGCCGACGGCGATCAGCGACGGGATTTCATTTATGTCGATGACGCTGTTTCCGTGCTGCGTTGGCTGCTCGAGGCAACAGGGATAAACGGCATTTTCAATGTGGGTACCGGCAAGGCGGAAAGCTTCCGTGACATGATCGCCGCGATGTTCAAAGCGCTTCGGCTTCCCCTGAATATCGAATACATCGAGATGCCGCAGACAATCCGGGGGCAATATCAGTATTTCACCGAGGCGCGCATCGAACGGCTGCAACGTGCCGGTTATAACGCCGGCTTCATGCCGCTCGAGGCGGCGGTGAATCAGTACGTCACGGGTTATCTCAACCGCGACGATCGCTATCGGTAACGCGATGTACGATTTCGACAAGCATCTTGCCGAGCTTTCCGCCCAGACCGTGCTCTGCATCGGCGATCTGATGCTGGATGAATTTATCTATGGCGAGGTCTCGCGGATTTCGCCGGAGGCGCCCACGCCGGTCATCGCGGTCAAACGCACGGAATTGATGATCGGGGGTGCCGGCAACGTCGCTCGCAATCTGGTAGCCCTCGGCACTCGTTGCATATTCGTGGGCGCCGTCGGCGACGACGAAGCAGGCAATGAATTGACCAAGGCGCTCGGCAACCATCCGCTGATCGAGTTTCATCTCGTCGTCGATGGAAGCCGTCAAACCACGCGCAAGGTGCGTTTCGTTTCGGAGCATCATTCGACGCATCTCTTGCGAGCCGATTGGGAAACGGCTTCAGCGGTCGATGCCCGCAGCGAAGATGCGCTGATCGGACACGTCATCAAGGCAATCCCGCGGGCAGGCGCCGTGGTGCTGTCTGACTATGCCAAAGGCGCGCTCACGCCGCGCGTGATCCGGGCGGTCATTGATGCTGCCAACGAGCGTGGCAAGCCCATCGTGGTCGACCCCAAGGGCCGCGACTACAGCATCTATCGCGGCGCGACTGTTATAACGCCAAACAGGCAGGAACTCGCCGATGCCACGCATAGCGTCGCCCGGACCGATGATGAGATTGCCGATGCTGCCGCAAAGCTGTGCGGGGCATTGGCCGCAAAGGCGGTGCTAGTGACGCGCAGCGAGGCCGGTATGACCCTCGTAAGCAATGGAGCCTCCGTGCATGTTCCGGCCTATCCGGTCCGCGTACGCGACGTTTCCGGTGCGGGCGATACCGTTGTAGCGGTTGTTTCCGCGATGCTTGCAATGGATGCAGATTTCGAATCCGCGATGCGGGCCGCCAACGCGGCTGGCGCCGTTGTGGTCGGCAAGCGCGGGACCGCAACGGCATCTGTAGCCGAGCTGCGGTCTCGCATCCTTCCGTCAGCGACGCTGGCGCCGAAGGAAAAAATTGTCTTCGACTGGGCTGTTCTTGATGAGCATCTTGCAGAGTGGCGCAAGCAAGGGCTGCGCGTGGGTTTTACCAATGGCTGCTTCGATCTGCTTCATCCCGGCCATGTCAAGCTTTTGGCCGGCGCGCGTGTCGCCTGCGATCGTCTCGTTGTGGGCCTCAACGGGGACGATTCCGTCACGCGTTTGAAGGGGGCAGGCCGCCCGGTGCAATCGGTGCAGGCGCGTGCCGAAGTTCTCGCTGCGCTCGAGGCTGTCGATCTGGTTGCCATATTCGACGAAGATACGCCGGAAAACTTGATCAGCCGCGTCAGGCCGACGGTCCTGGTCAAAGGCAGCGACTATACCCGTGAGGAAGTGGTCGGCCGCGAGATCGTGGAAGCGCTGGGCGGCGAGATCATCCTGATCGATATCGTGCCCGGCCATTCGACCACATCCATGGTCGAAAGGACCCGCGCGTCAAAGGCCGGGTCGTCCCGTTGAAAGACTCGCACTTGCGACAAGTCAGGATTTCGACTTGGCGGCGGCCAGCCGTTTGACCTGATGATCCACCATCATGGTGACGAGATCGACAAACGACGTCTTTGCGCGCCAGCCGATTTTTGCAGCGATCTTGGAGCTGTCCGCGACCGTATCACAGTCGACTGCTCGGAAAAGGCTACGGTCGAATACCACGTGATCGGTCCAGTCGCGGCCAACATGACGGAAAGCAATATCGCAGAACGAGCGGATGGAATTGGATTGGCCGGTTCCAATCACGTAATCGTCGGCAGTGTCGGCTTGCAGCATTTCATGCATGGCTGCAACGTAGTCGCCGGCAAAGCCGAAGTCGCGGCGAATATCGATGTTTCCGAGCGTAACCTTGCCGTTCTTTAGGAGCGGCAGGCCGCGTTCGTCCTTGTCGGACGTTTCGCGCACGCCTATCGACACCGCGGCCGCAGCGCAAGCAATCTTTTGCGACACGTACGAGAGCGGCCGCCGGGGGCTTTCGTGATTGAACATGATGCCCGAGGACGCATGCAAACCGTAATTCTTGCGATAGGCGTCTATGATAAGATGCGCGTACAGCTTGGCAACGCCGTATGGTGATTGCGGCCGAAAAGGCGTTTGTTCGTCTTGCGGGCTGATCGCGCTGTTGCCGAAAATTTCAGAGGACGTCGACTGGAAAATGCGGCATTGCGGACGGAGCTTGAGCACCGTTTCGC
>JBKPLN010000281.1:0-3012 GCA_046731635.1 Pseudomonadota bacterium
CCGATTTTATTGCAAACAACCTGGCCATTGCGCTCAACGTCATACGCAGCGCGCACGCTCTCGGCGTGAAGAAATTGCTCGCGCTGGGATCTTCCTGCATCTATCCAAAATTTGCCGAGCAGCCAATGCGCGAAGACATGCTGCTCACAGGCCCGCTGGAGCCGACCAACGAATGGTACGCAGTCGCCAAGATCGCGGCGATCAAATTATGTGACGCGTATCGCAAGCAGCATGGCGATGATTTTATCTCTGTCATGCCCACGAACCTGTACGGCCCAAACGACAATTACCACCCGCTCAACAGCCACGTTCCTGCTGCCCTCATTCGGCGCTTTCACGAAGCCAAATTGAACAAGATGCCCGACGTGACCGTGTGGGGCAGCGGCAACCCGCGCCGCGAATTTATGGCTGCCGACGATGCAGCCGATGCCTGTGTATTCGTGATGAAATACTACTCAGATGCTGGATTTCTTAATGTCGGAACCGGCACCGATGTGACCATCGGCAAGTTCGCACACTTGGTCGCACAGACCGTAGGGTATGGCGGGAAAATCAAGTATGACACGTCGCGTCCCGATGGGCCGCCGCAGAAGCTACTAAATATCTCGAAGCTGAAAGAACTGGGTTGGTCTTCAAAAATTCCTTTATCCGAAGGCCTGGCCGTGGCCTACAAAGACTTCCTCACCACCGGGGGTCGAGTCGCGGCCTAATTCATTGGTAGCACCTGTGCTGATCTGTCGTGCGCGGGGGTGGCCCGCGCACGACGTCTTTCAGATCAAAGACGTAGATGCCTGGGACAAGCCCGGCCATGACGATTCGCCGCGTGGGGTGAAGACTAAGCTCAGCGCGCGGGCCGCAAAATCAGCTCGGTCACGCCCGCGGCAACGTTAAGACCAGCCTGGCCCTGCACTGAAAGCGGCTGCAAGGCAATGGTGCGGTCCGAACCGCCGACCAGCACGTTGGCACCGAGCCCGGCGCCGACGGTCGCTTCGGCGCTCGCGCCGGCGTAATTGCCGGCGAGCGCGCCAATTCGGCGCGTTGTCGGTGCGAACACGGCCCACACCATCTCGCCACCTGCGGTCGCGCCAATGTCCAGCCCGAACTTGTTGATCGCGCCGACATACACCTCACGCGGTCCCGGCTGGGACGGCGTAAACATGCACGCTACTTCCTTGTGCGAGGTGATGATCAAACCGAGGCCACCGGAGATGTCGCACGTCAGTGTCCCGGCCTTGGTTCTTTCGGCTTGCGCCATCGTCGGTACAGGCAGTGCTGCCGCCGCGGCAATCGCCATGGCAGCAAGACCAATTAATGGTCTGTGCATTCGTGACTCCCTTTCCAGTGAACGATGGGCTGGAAACGTGCCGAGGAACAAAAAGTTCCGTGTTTGAGGAAAGCTCAACCGATCGCGGAGAGGGAGCGCAACCGTTCCGCAAGGCAACGACCGGGAAAATTCGCCTTCCCGCCAGCAGAAAGTGCGCTGAACGCGCCTTCGCATCCGACGGGCATCGGCGAACCTGTGGGCGGGGTCTGCCGCCCGTTTGCCTTTGGCACCTGCAATCGGTCGCCTTTGCGCGTGCGATTAACGATCTGTTGGTTGGGATCCGTCGCAGATTGCGCGACGGTGGCGGGCCCAAGCCCCAGCGGAGGCGCGACGATGTCCGTCGCGACCACCACTGCGATGCCTGCCAGAATACAAGGCATCAAACCGCGCATCGACGCACTCCACCAGACGCCGGTCAATTCGGCGGCGTGTTCACGAGACTGGAAACGGCGAACGGGGGAATATGTTCCGGGCGCGCTCAGCGCATGGCGAGAACCTGGCTCGCCGGGATCACAATGTGACAGTGCAACCCGTCCGGTTCAAAATCCATGTTGATCTCGGCATCGAGAGCGCGCGCGAGATTGCGCTCGATAACCATGGTGCCGAACCCCTTCTTGCGCCTGACTTTCACCTTGGGACCGAGCCGTTCGCGCCAATCCAGTTCGACCGCGCTCCCGTCCGTATTTTCGCGTCGACTCCATGTGATGGATACGCGCCCGGTCGGCACGGACAACGCGCCGAACTTGGCCGCATTGACCGCCAACTCATGCAGGGCGAGCCCTAGGTTTTGAGCGGCCTCGGGTTTAAGAGCTATCGCAGGTCCGTCGATTGACACCTGATTGCTGGATCCATCGAGATACCCGCCGAGTTGAGAGCGGATGAGCTCGCCAAGCGAGGCCCCATACCAGCTTTCCCGGACAAGCAGGTCATGCGAAGCAGCCAGGGCCTGCAATCGCGCGCTGAACTGGGTGAGAAATGTCTCGATCGAGCCCGTATGCCGCGCTGTCTGCCGGGCCATGGCCTGGATCACGGCGAGCAAATTTTTAGAGCGATGTGTCAATTCGCGCAGCAGCAGCCGCAGGTGCGCCTCACTCTCCTTGCGCTCGGTCACGTCGACCGATGCGCACGTCAGGCCAACAACCTCGCCCGCCTCATTGCGCAGCGGCTCGATATGCAGATCATGCCACCTTATGCCTGGCGCATCGTCGAGCGGAATTTCCGCGCGCCTGGCCTCCCCGTTCGCAAGCACCTGGCGTTTTGCGGCAATGATGGCAGCGCCGCTGTCTCCTCGCAGAATTTCCGCGTCTGTGCGGCCGAGAATATCCTCGATGGAGCGCCCCAGCATTGGATTGCTGATCGACGTATAACGAAGATCGCGATCCTGCGTGAAAACCGTGACCTGAGAACCGCGCAGCGCGGTTTCATAGCGCGCAAAGCGCGCCCGCAACAAATTCAATTCCCACGCCTGCGCACTGATCTGATCCTCAAGCTTGCGATATTCGTTTTTGAGTTTTTCCAGTTCAGCGTCTCGCGCCCCGGACATGTTGCGCACCATGAAAGATATTTCGTTGTAGTCCAGCGGCCAACGCGATCCGGCGCAACCGGCGATGGCATCGCTCAAAGTGACCCGCCCTATGAAGACGTTCATCGCACATCATGTCAACGAAGGGGGTCACTTTGTGCCTCTT
>JBKPLN010000282.1:0-3155 GCA_046731635.1 Pseudomonadota bacterium
TGGTCACTCATCGTCGCCGCCGCACCATCTTGACCGTTCTCGGTCTCTACATTTTTGCGGCCTTGTTCATCGGCTATTTCGCCGCCAACGCGTTTACTGGAAATCATGGGCTGCGGGCGCAGCAGGACCTCGAGCAGCAGCTTGCGGTAATGAAGTCCGAGCTGGCCGAGCTCAAGGCGGAGCGGGCGCATTGGGAACGTCGGGTCTCACTTTTGCGTGCTGACCGCATCGACCCCGATATGTTGGACGAACGGGTCCGCGCTCTGATCGGATATGTCGACCGGCGCGATCTGACCCTCCTGCTAAATCCCCGGTAGCGACCGCCGGCGAGCATTGGGAAATTTTTGGCCAAATTCAAGGCATTTTGCGCAATCCTCGGCGATGGCCCGACGCTTTCGCCGCCGCGGAATTTAAGCTATTGGGGTTTGGGAAAGCCCACCGACGCCCGTCACAATAGCCGGACGCTTTCGAAGGGAGTGCGAATGGCGGTCGCCCAAAAAACTCCGACCCCGGAACCCAAGGTCGTCGTCAACGAGTTCAGCAAGGAGGAAGAGCTCTCCGCTTATCGCACCATGCTGACCATCCGCCGCTTCGAGGAGAAGGCCGGGCAGATGTACGGCATGGGTCTCATCGGCGGATTTTGCCACCTTTATATCGGCCAGGAGGCCGTCGTCGTCGGCATGCAGATGACGCTGAAGCCGGGTGACCAGGTCATTACCGGCTATCGGGACCACGGCCACATGATTGCAACGGGCATGGATTTGAAGGGAATCATGGCCGAGCTGACCGGCCGCGCCCATGGCTATTCCAAAGGCAAAGGCGGCTCGATGCATATGTTCAGCGTCGAGAAAGGGTTTTTTGGGGGACACGGCATAGTTGCCGCCCAGGTGCCGCTGGGGACAGGACTTGCCTTCGCCGATCGCTATCGCGGTACCGACAACCTGTCGCTTACCTATTTCGGTGACGGCGCCGCCAACCAGGGCCAGGTCTACGAGAGCTTCAACATGGCTTCGCTGTGGAAGCTGCCCGTGATCTACGTGATCGAAAACAATCGCTACGCGATGGGCACGGCGATCACGCGATCGTCTGCGGAAGTGAACCTGTCCCGTCGCGGCTTGTCCTTCAACATTCCCGGTGATCAGGTAGACGGCATGGATGTGCGCGCAGTGAAAGCCGCCGGCGAAAAGGCCGGTCAATGGTGCCGCTGCGGGAAAGGCCCCTACATTCTCGAGATGCTCACCTATCGATACCGCGGGCATTCGATGTCAGATCCGGCCAAGTATCGCACCCGAGAAGAGGTGGACGAGATCCGCACGCATCATGATCCGATCGACATGGCGCGGCAGCGCATCCTTGAAAAGAAATTCGCCAATGAGGAGACGCTAAAGAAAATCGACGCCGAGATACGCGACCAGGTCAATCAAGCCGCCGAGTTCGCCACGCATGATCCGGAGCCAGACCCCTCAGAACTTTATACCGATGTTTATCGCTAAGTTCGTGTTGTCCTCAAAGCCATAAAGCCCATGCCAACCGAAGTGCTCATGCCCGCGTTGTCGCCCACGATGGAGAAGGGCAACCTTGCCAAGTGGCTGAAGAAAGAGGGCGACAAGATTAAATCGGGCGACGTGATTGCGGAGATCGAAACCGACAAGGCGACGATGGAAGTCGAGGCGGCGGACGAGGGCACGCTCGGCAAGATCCTGGTGCCCGAAGGCACTGCCGATGTTGCGGTCAATACGCCGATCGCGGTGATCCTCGGCGAAGGCGAGGACAAGGCGGCGATCAAGGCGACAAAGCCTTCTCAACAGCAAAAAGCGGCCGAGTCCGCGCCGCCGGTACAAGCGCAGAAACAGGAGGCAAAGGTACAGGAGGCGCCGGCGACAAAACCGTCCAAGGCTCCTCAGGCGCCCGTCCAGCAGATCGCCAGCGATCCTGACATTCCTGAAGGCACCGAAATGGTGACCATGACGATGCGCGAGGCGTTGCGTGATGCCATGGCCGAGGAAATGCGGCGTGACAAGGATGTCTTCGTCATGGGTGAAGAGGTCGCCGAATATCAGGGCGCCTACAAGGTCACGCAGGGGCTCTTGCAGGAGTTTGGCGCTAACCGAGTGATCGATACTCCGATCACCGAGCATGGCTTTGCCGGCCTGGGTATCGGCGCCGGGCTTGCTGGGCTGAAGCCCATTGTCGAGTTCATGACTTTCAATTTCGCCATGCAGGCAATAGATCAACTCATCAACTCTGCGGCCAAAACGCTTTACATGTCCGGCGGGCAGATGGGTTGTCAGATTGTTTTCCGCGGTCCGAATGGTGCTGCAGCGCGCGTCGCCGCCCAACACAGCCAGGACTATTCGGCCTGGTATTCGCACGTTCCCGGCTTGAAGGTAATTGCACCCTCGACCGCCGCGGATGCGAAAGGTCTCTTAAAAGCGGCCATTCGCGATCCCAATCCGGTGATCTTCCTCGAAAATGAAATTTTGTACGGGCATTCATCACCAGTCCCGAAACTTGATGATTTCGTGTTGCCGATCGGAAAGGCGAAAATCGTGCGGCCGGGCAACGATGTGACCATCGTGTCTTGGGCCATGGGGATGACCTACGCGCTTAAAGCGGCTGAAGAACTGGCGAACGAGGGCATCGACGCCGAGGTGATCGACCTGCGCACGATAAGGCCGATGGACACGGAAACGATTATTGGTTCCGTGCAAAAAACCGGCCGGGTTGTAACGGTTGAGGAAGGTTGGCAACAGTCCGGCGTGGGCTCGGAAATTGCTGCGCGCATCATGGAGCACGCCTTCGATTATCTCGACGCGCCGGTCGCGCGCGTGGCAGGAAAGGACGTGCCGATGCCTTACGCCGCCAATCTCGAGAAGCTGGCGCTGCCTTCGGCCGCCGAGGTGGTCGAGGCAGTCAAGGCCGTTTGCTACCGGTAGGTCGGGATGCCCACCAACATCCTCATGCCGGCGCTGTCGCCCACAATGGAAAAGGGCAATCTTGCGCGCTGGCTCAAGAAAGAGGGTGACAAGATCAAGTCGGGCGACGTCATTGCCGAAATCGAAACCGATAAGGCAACGATGGAGTACGAGGCCATCGAGGACGGTACGTTGGCCAAGATCGTTGTTCCGGAGGGCACACAGGACGTTGCGGTAAAT
>JBKPLN010000283.1:0-3635 GCA_046731635.1 Pseudomonadota bacterium
CTATTGAAGTGCGCGGTCTGCGCAAGGTCTTCCGTCAGACAACGACCGGGCAATCCGTGATCGCAATCGAACGTCTCGATCTGACCATTTCGCCGCGCGAGGTGGTGGCAATCGTCGGTCAGACCGGGTGCGGAAAGTCCACTTTTTTCGACCTGATGATCGGTCTCGAGGCGCCGACAGAGGGACTGATCCATATCGGAGACCGAAGTCCGCACGCCGATTTCGACTATTTCCGCGGCAAGATCGCAACCGTCTTCCAGCAGGACCGATTGCTGCCGTGGCGCACGGCCCTCGACAATGCCCGGCTGCCGCTCGAGCTCATTGGCCTGCCCGAGGCCGAGCAGCACGAACGTGCCCTCAACTGGCTCAACCGGCTTGGCCTGAGCCAGTTCACCAAGGCCTATCCCCATGAACTGTCAGGCGGCATGCGGCAGCGCGTGGCGATTGCGCGCGCTTTTGCGGTTGAGCCCGATATTCTGCTGGCCGACGAAGCTTTCGGCCACCTCGACGAGGTGACGGCCGCCGAACTGCGCGAAACTTTTCTCAGGTTGGCGCGCGAATGCGGCTCGACCGCGATCCTGATCACGCATCAGCTGGAGGAAGCGATCGGTGTCGGTGATCGAATTATCGTTTTCGGCAGGTCGGCAAAACTGCTTGCCGATATACAGGTCAGCCAGTGGGACAAACAAAGTCGTCCGCTTCTTCGCGAAGCGATACAGTCAACGCTGCAAAACAATCGTGCGGATCCGCGCCTCGCCGGCATATCCTGAGCTCGGCGAGGCGCGGCAATGATCAGTAACAGTAGCCATCAGGCGCGATCGTACAACCGCCCATGTCTCTATAGCCGGTGTAGACGACACCCCGACGCGGAGTCGTGATCGTATAACTGTATTTCGGTGGGGCGTACCCGCCGACCACAGGAGGCGCCGCATAAACAGGCTCGCCCACGATAACCGGCCCCGGCGCCGGCGCCACATAAACAGGCGCAGGAGCCGCATAGACAGGCGCCCCAACATAAGTCCCGGCATATGGCTCGGCGACAAGAACCTGTGCCGACGCGCTCGTCACTCCGACCACAGAAATTGCAGCGGCCGCCAGCATTCCGAGTTTCATCGTACGTCTCCTATCGGTCACTGCCCCAAAACCTAATGAGCGCGCTCCGATAACGGTTCCTGCCGCATGTTGGGCATTACATTGACGTTTCGTGGAAGTGGGAACAGCTGTGCGAGGAGGATCTAGAAGATTGCTTTCGCGGCATTCCCGACAGCTTCGACCGACATGTCTGCATCGAGGAAGCAAACGATGCGGCAGGGGCACCCTTCAAGTCCTTCGTAGCGCCAGGGGAACGCCCCGATGATGCATCGTTTGCCCAGCATCATCTCGATGTCGCCGCCAAGGTTCTCGGCGTGCAACAAGCCTTCCTGGAATGCCCAGCTGTGGAACGGGAACATATCCTGCCGCACCTTGCGGCCTGACTTCTTGTGCATGAATTCAAACGTGCCGAAAAATTCCGCCGGTGTCCTGCCGTGCTTCTTCGTGAATTCGTCGGCGAGGTCCGGGCGCATTCGCCGGATCGACGTATTCATGGCGTGATCGCACGAGCCGCAATCCATGCCCCACCACCGGATTTTTTTCTGCAGCATCCAGTGCAAGGTGTCGAGATTGGGCCCCGGGTGGTAACAGAAGTACTTCACCAGGTCCTGCTGCGGCTGGCCTTCGTAATGCTTGTGCCACCCGGTGTGCAGGATGAGAATATCGCCCTCGCGAATATCGGCGCCGGTACTTTCGATGATCTCGGGCGTGATCACCGCCCAGTCATGCATGTGCTTCGAGATATCGACCACGACCCCGCGGTTGACCAGATAGTCGAGCGGCAGGGACGCCATGTCTCCTTTGCGATTGTCGGTCGCATGCATGGCTCCGTCGAAGTGAGTGCCAACGTGCAATGCAGTGTCGATGCGCTGCGCAACAATCATCTGCGTCTGGAGATTTTGGGCGTAATACATCTTGTTGCCGGCGTAGCCGACCCAGCCCGGTGTGTGGACATTCATGACGTGGGAGAGGTCGACGATCTTCATCGCATTGGTCCTGCCGATCGAATGGAGCGAGGCCTAATCGATCACAAGACCCCACGCAGCGCCAGATGGCCGCCGAGCAGCAACAGGCCGACGAAAAACCACACCCGGAACGTTTCTTCCTTGATCTTGCCGCGCGCGAGTTGTCCCAGCCACATTCCGATAAGCGCGGCGGCGAGTGCGGCAATCGAAGGTCCGGCCAGCGACGTTCCCAAATGCCCGGTATAGGCAAGCGCCGCGGCAAGCGTGACTGTTGAAACGGTGAACGACAGCCCCAATGCCTGCACAAGTTTGTCACGCTCAAAGGAGAGCGAATGCAAATAGGGCGTTCCGGGTATCACGAAAATGCCCGTGGCAACCGTTATTGCACCGGTCGCCGCGCCCATCAGCAGGCCGAGCCACGTTTCCATGCTCGGCGCCACTTCGAAATGACCTTTCACCAGACCAACGACGGCGTAGATCACAAGCGCGAGGCCGAGCCATACCGTGGCCCGTCCGTTGTCGTCATGCGGCAAAAGCATCACGCCGACAACGGTCCCGATACAGATTCCGGCCAGCATCGGCCATAGCCGCCGCGTCAGGGCGAGCAGCCCACCGCCGACCGCGGCCTGCCAGACATTTGTCACAAGGGACGGGACGACGAGGATCGCGGCGGCCTGCGCCGGCGTCATCACGAGGCCAAGCAAGCCGATCGACACCGTCGGCAGGCCAAGGCCGATCACGCCCTTGACGAAACCCGCCAGCAGAAAGGCCCCGGCAATGGCGGCGAGAATTGCGGCTGAATCCACCCCGGCGCCTCTCGTTTGCGATGAGCGAACATTGCTTGAGAGCGCACGGCGACACAATGCGGATCACCGCAAGTCTGGTTCTGATTTTCGCGAATCCTGCTTCGTTGCCGCCTCGTGCCGTTCAGTGTCATACTTTCCGAATGCCGGAAGTGTTTGTTGCCAAGGCAGCCGAATTTCCTGATGGCGAGCGCCGCATCGTGACCCACAAGGGGCATGAAATCGGCGTGTTCCATTGGCAGGGCAAGTTTTACGCTTATGAAAACCTGTGCGTGCACCAGGGCGGGCCGGCCTGCGAAGGCATCATGATGTACAAGGTCGAGGACGTGATCGGTCCCGACCGCAGCTGGCTGGGACAGAAATTTTCCGCTGACGAAATCCATTTCGTCTGCCCCTGGCATGGCTACGAGTACGATCTCAAGACAGGCGAATGCGCCGCGGATCGGAGTCTGAGACTCAAAAGTTTCGACGTCATACGGCGCGGGGAGGATATTTATGTCGTGGCAGGCTGAGGCAATGGCATCGACCGCCGAGCGGCCAAGCGATGCACAGGTTCAGGACATGTTGGCGAATGCAGTCCGGGTCTACGCCGAGCGAGCAGCAGAACGCGACGCCGCGCTGCCGGCTTTTGCGCCTGACGCTGTCAGCGCGACCGAGGTGATGGTCACGGTCACGGCCATGCTCAAAGCCTCAATGTTCAGATCTTCGAGCTCGGCATGTGGCAAGCCTGGGGTGGACGGTAATATGCGTGCCATTGCCCCTGTCTCTTATACAC
>JBKPLN010000284.1:0-3343 GCA_046731635.1 Pseudomonadota bacterium
TGAGGGTCGACTCGCCCGGCTTCCATGCTACCGGGCACAGCTCTCCCGAGCGCAGGGCCTGGAGCACGCGCAGGGTTTCCTGAACGTTCCGACCCACTTCCAAATCGTTCACCGTGATGTGGCGCATGACGCCCTGGGGATCGATAATGAACGTTCCTCGCAGGCTCGCGCCATCATCCAATAAGACGTCGAACCCCTTGCTGAGCTGATGGGAGGTATCGGCTAGGACCGGATAGTTCACGCCCAGCAGCCGCGCGTCGCTCTCGAACCATGCCTTGTGGCTGAAGTAGCTGTCGGTGCTGGCCGATACCTCTCACGAGCTCAGCAAGGGGTTCGATGTCTTATTGGATGACGGCGCGAGCCTGCGAGGAACATTCATTATCGACCCCCAGGGCGTCGTGCGCCATATCACCGTGAACGATTTGGAAGTGGGTCGGAACGTTCAGGAAACCCTGCGCGTGCTCCAGGCCCTGCGCTCGGGAGAGCTGTGCCCGGCAGCATGGAAGCCGGGGGAGTCGACCCTCACGACCTACAATGAGTGGGTCGCTCAGACATTTCCGCGGCTGAGCAAGGCAGCTTTGGCCCACGCGTCCAACCATCTGCAGACGATGCGATTCCAGGCAGGGGATGTAGTGATCCGGCAAGGAGACGAGCCGGACCGGTTCTACATCGTCGCCGACGGCGAGGTGGACGTGGTGCAACATACGGCGGAGGGCACGGACGTGCCCTTGGCTACGCTCCACCGCGGGGAAGTTTTCGGCGAGATAGGAATCCTCGAAGAAACACGGCGCACCGCCGATGTACGGGCGCGTACCAACGTCGAAGTGCTGGCGTTGGACTGGCGGGACTTCAAGGACCTGCTCGACGCTTCAGATCCCACAGCCCGAGATTTCATGCAAATCGTCGAGCAACGCAGAGCGACGCTGTCGCCATAGTATCACACCGTGGGGACCTCAAGTCCGAACAATCACCGGTGAATTGCTGCTTTTCTCTCGTCCTGCCGGTCGACCATGCACTTGCGAATAATTTCGATGCGGCAACAATGTCCGCTATTGGCCCAAAGCAGACATGCGCTAGTGCACTGCACATGTCTGCTTTTGGGGGTAAAGCGGACATGAAGCACACATCACGCGATTTCGGAATAGGCGCATTTGGCGCACTCGAATATTCGCTTGTCATCGAAGTCATCGGGTGGCTCGATGCGTGACAGAAACATTGGCAGTCCGCGCATAGCGTGCGGTTATCTTTTTGGCTTTGATATCGCTTTCGCTCATGGTCATGAAAAAACTCCGTTTCGGAAATCTGTAGTTCGCGATAACCGTCATATACCTCGATCAGCTTTGTAGAAGCTTAACAGCAGTCGACACCTTTGCAGTCAAATCCGGATCGTTCAGGGCCCTGGATTCGACTCGGAATCCTGTCCTGAGGGGCCTATATTCTGATTGATGTTGTGGCGCGTGCGTAACTCTCGCGGCAGGCCGACGAATGCGCCTGCTGCTTTCATCCCTCCATGTCAGCCTTCGGTCGCGCAACGCCCGCCGAGCGGTTTCGGCTGGACGCATGAACTCAAGCACGATGGCTATCGCCTGCAACTGCACGTCCGCGATGGGCGCGTGCGGCTCTACACTATGAACGGCAATGACTGGACGAAGCGTTATTCGCGCATTGTCGAGGAGGCGTCGCGCATCAAAGGCACGGCCATCCTCGATGCGGAGGTTGTCTGCCTCAGCCCCGAGGGTGTGGCCGACTTCGACCGTCTACACAGCCGAGTTGCCGACGATTGCGCGATCGCGCTCGGCTTCGACCTGCTGATGCGTGATGGCGACGACTTGCGACGCCGCCCACTCGTCGAGCGCAAAGCGGCTCTCGCCAAGCTGCTGTCCGCTCGCGTGGCGGCATTCAGTACGTCGAACACGCCGAAGGCCACGGCGACAAGATGTTTGCCGCTGTCTGCGACCTCGGCCTTGAAGGGATTGTTTCGAAGAAACTGACCGCGCCGTATCGCTCCGGCCCGACCAGGAACTGGATCAAGATGAAGAATCCGAACGCGCCAGCCGCAACTCGCGTGCTTGAGGGAGGCTTCTAATCCAGACCAGTATCGTACCGGCACACCACGTATCTGCTGCTCAATGAGGCCGCGTCCTTACTGGGCGCGGCTCTTTCATTTCCTCACGGTTCCGGTACTAGCCCGGTCGCTAGAGGAGGCAGTTACCGGGGCTGAGGTTGCAGCCTTTCATTCCAACGGAGTAGTCCGTCGAAATCGAGTTAATTTGCTTTGCCTGAGTTGGAAAAGTCGACCAAGCTCCGACTGCAAGAACGACTGCGATTGTGATGCCGCACAGGATACGCATGGGAGGTCTCCTCTAAGTTGTTCGGGCGAGCTTGCGCTCATCGATTGACGCCACACTACTTGCGTTGTTGTTGTGCCGCACAACCCGGCTCTCATTCCCTAATGTGGCGGATTTTTCGGTGCGGGATAATGCGCGCTGCCACCGTGGGCGATAGGCCACGGGTGCGCGTCGGTAATGCGCAAGCTCCATTTCGAGTCGCTCGTTATTCTGCAACAGACGATGCGCGATCAACTGGAGAAAATAAAATCCAAACCGGGCGTTCTGAAAAAACAGCTGTTCAACCTGTCCATAGGTGATCTGGAGGAGTATTCCTGCTTCGGTGCATTCGAGCGTTTGCGTGCGGCTGTGTTTGCGCGTGAGTAAGGCGAATTCGCCAGCCACATCCCGAGCTTTAAGCTCAATACCAGTCTCCACCAGCCGGAAATGGCCTGACATCACGACAAACATATCTCGGCCGGGCTCTCCTTTGTGAAACACTTTCTCACCGGGTTGCACGTGTCGTGTCGACGTGAACGGCTTTATCCAGTCCATGTTGGGGTCGCCACCCGTTGCCTCGCGCACTTGTTTTATAAGCTTCAACATCTCGCTCAGGCGCAGACTGTTCAACGGCAGAAGAGTGAGATGCAAAATCAAGACTGGGTACAGGCCATCCAGATACCCGTACATGATGAACGCGCAGTTGCTGCAGATCCCCACTATGCGTAGCGGGACCATCGTTTTCATGTAAAACGTCATGAAAACGAGGACGGCGGCAACATATCCGATGACTTCTGCAACGCGCATGCTCGCCTCCTTCTATGCGATCGCGCTGACGAGATGATTTCGTGACCACAGACCCGGATCAGTAACGGAGGACCCCATTATCCGGCCACATCTTCAAAGTGAGCTCCTCCTGGCTGGGCAAATTCTTTGCGTTCCCCATGAGCGCGAGCGGGTCGATCGGGGCGGGTCCAATTACGTCTTCAACCGCAGAGTGAGTTGGGCTGGCCCAT
>JBKPLN010000285.1:0-3826 GCA_046731635.1 Pseudomonadota bacterium
AGGAAAGCTACAAGCCATACCCATGGCAAAAGCCGCACCGGCCGAATTTGACCGGCACGCCGGCCGCCTTGCGTCCGCCAGGCTCGACTTTGGCCGCCGGCCGCCGTCCAAGGGCCACCGGCGATTACAGGGCCTGGACCCCGGGCAAGAAGTGATCGTCAACTGTTCATGGGACGGATTTAACCCCGACCGTTTATTCCCCGCGTAGGCGGGAATCCGGAGCAAGCGTGGGATTCGCGCGGGCCGGGTCCCCGCTTTCGGGGGGACGAACGGCAGATTCAAAGGCATAACTGGCCGCCCTTCCAAGGCCGCAATCCCCGTGTTAACCGGACAGAGCAATCGGGCGTCAGGCGAATTGTCGCCGGCCAGGCAAAAAGCCGGAACGTGATGGCGCGTTGCCTCTCATCTCGCGCACTATTGGTCAGCGCCATGCTACTGGCGGCACCGCCCGCTATGGAGCCTGCCCTGGCCCAATCTGGCGAGAATCCGATCGCCGACTTCTTCGGAGCGATCTTCGGCAACCCGCCGCCACGTCCGCCAAGCGATGTGCGCGGTCCGCCGTCATCCCGGCAACAGCCTGCTCCGTATTACCCGAGCGGCCGCGATACCCCGCCATCGCAGCCACTGCCGGCGCCCATGAACCTGCCGCCGTCGAATCGCCCGGGGCAAGGCAACGTTCAAACGCAGCCTCTGCCACCCCCGACAGGCGGAGTCATCGCGCCGCAAGCTCCGCCAGGTCAGGCGCCACAAGGGACCGCCGTCGCACCAGGTCAGGCGCCATCCGCCTTGCCGCCAGGTCCAGGCTCACCGCGCAACGCTCCGCAGCCGACGAATACGGCGCCGCAGCCGAGCGACGCGGTGGTGGTCGAGCCGCCGCCGCAACGCATCACCAATCCGACTGCCGTATTTGCAGGCCTGGACAAGATTACGGGGCGCATCATTTCCTTCGATGTCGCGATCAACGAAACGGTGCAATTCGGCGCTCTGCAGATGACGCCACGCGTGTGCTACTCGCGTCCGCCGACGGAAACGCCAAATACGGATGCCTTTGTCGAGGTCGACGAAGTGACGCTGCAGGGAGAGATCAAGCGAATTTTCACCGGATGGATGTTCGCCGCAAGCCCGGGCCTGCATGCCGTCGAGCACCCGATCTACGACGTCTGGATCACCGACTGCAAAGGCGGACAGAGCCCAACTGTCGCGGAAGCACCGGCGGAAGGGCCCAGGCAGCCGGCACGGCAGCAACAGCAGCAGCAGCAGCGGCGTACCCAGCAGCCGGCTCCCCCGCCGCAACGCATGCCGCCGCCACCGGGGTTTTTCCCTCCACCGCGCTAGTAATCCCCAGCGCATGGCGCTGCACTGAACGGCATTATTGCAGGCCGTCAATAATCTTCAGCACCTTCTCACCGTGAAGAGGATCGCGGGGCAAGGCCTCGAAATCGGCGTCGCCGCTCAACGCGTCTTCCAGCAAGCGGTGGTAGCGTCGCTTCGGGACTTCGACCGCGCCGAAGGTTCTTAGATGCTCCGTCACGTATTGCGTGTCGAGCAGGCGGTACCCGCCGCTCTTGAGGCGTGCGATGAGATGGACCAGCGCGACTTTGGAAGCATCGCGGGCGCGATGAAACATGCTCTCGCCAAAGAACGCGCGGCCGAGTGAGACGCCATAGAGCCCGCCCACGAGCGTCTCCCCGTCGTAGACTTCCACCGTATGACAGTGTCGGCGCTCGAACAGCGCGCGATAAATGCGGCGAATGCGCGTGTTGATCCAGGTGCGAGCGCGATCGGGTTTCGGCTCGGCGCACCCTTCGATCACCGCGTCGAAATCTCGATCGACATGTATGGTCCACGAAGTCGCGCGTACGGTGCGCGCGAGCCGCGCCGGCACATGAAATCCTTCGAGCGGGATTATCCCGCGCATGTCCGGCTCGATCCAGTAGAGGGCCGGATCGTCGGCGCTTTCTGCCATGGGAAAAATGCCGCACGCATAAGCCTTGAGCAGCACTTCCGGCGTGATTTCGATAAAGGTGCTTTCGCGGTTTGCCATGATGCGGATCCTGGCACTAACCCCGGGCCCGAGAATTGTTAACGTCTAAGCACCAAAATTGCAGCAAATTTCTGAAATGCCCTAGCTCTCCATTCCGCCACGGGCGAGGAACTGCTCAAGCCAGTGAATATGGTAATTGCCGTCGATGATGTCGTTTTCGCGGACCAACGCCCGAAAGAGGGGCAGCGTCGTCTCAATGCCATCGACAACCACTTCGTCGAGAGCGCGCTTCAGCCGCATGAGACATTCGGTGCGCGTCTTGCCGTGCACGATCAGCTTGCCGACGAGTGAATCGTAGTAGGGCGGACTGCTGTAGCCTTGATAGACGGCGGAATCGATGCGCACGCCGAGGCCGCCCGGCGGATGGTAGTGCATGATCTTGCCGGGCGAGGGCCGAAATGAAACGGGGTTTTCGGCGTTGATGCGGCACTCAATCGCGTGGCCGTGGAATTTAACGTCCTGCTGCTGGATTGCGAGATTGCTGCCTGCCGCGACACGAATCTGCTCGAAGATCAGATCAATGTCGGTGATCATCTCGGTCACCGGATGCTCGACCTGGATGCGCGTGTTCATCTCGATGAAATAGAACTTGCCGTCCTCGTACAGAAACTCGACGGTGCCGACGCCCAGATAACCGATCTCGCGCATCGCTCTTGCAACCGTCTCCCCGATCACGTCGCGCGCGCCCGCGTTGAGCGCGGGTGAGGGCCCTTCCTCCCACACCTTTTGGTGCCGGCGCTGCAGGGAGCAATCGCGCTCGCCGAGGTGAATGGCGTTGCCTTCGCCGTCGCCAAGCACCTGAATTTCTATGTGACGCGGCCGTTCGAGATATTTCTCGATATAGAGGGCATCGTCTCCAAAGGCGGCTTTCGCCTCGGCACGTGCCGTGGAGAGCGCGGTGGAAAGCTCGCTCGCGCTAGAGGCAACCTTCATGCCGCGGCCTCCGCCGCCTGCTGCAGCCTTGATGAGAACCGGATAGCCGATCTCGCCGGCTATTCTCGCGGCCTCCTGGTCGGAGCTGACGGCGCCTTCCGATCCGGGCACGACCGGAATCCCCAGTTTTTTAGCCGTGCGCTTGGCCTCGATCTTGTCGCCCATCAGGCGAATGTGCTCGGCCTTGGGGCCAATGAACTG
The DNA here is from genome assembly GCA_046731635.1 of Pseudomonadota bacterium. GTDB lineage: Bacteria > Pseudomonadota > Alphaproteobacteria > Rhizobiales > Xanthobacteraceae > Pseudolabrys. The sequence continues at coordinate 3,179 of JBKPLN010000285.1, forward strand.
CACGCCATGCTCGGCGAGGATTTCGGCAAAACGAGCGTTCTCGGACAGGAAACCGTAGCCGGGATGTACCGCATCCGCGCCGGTAATCTCGCATGCCGACAATATCGACGGAATGTTCAGATAACTGTCTTTGGCTGCGGGAGGCCCGATGCACACGCTCTCGTCGGCAAAGCGCACGTGCATCGCATCCGCGTCGGCGGTGGAATGCACGGCTACAGTCGGTATGCCGAGCTCCTTGCAGGCGCGTAAAACACGCAGTGCGATCTCGCCGCGATTGGCGATCAGGATCTTATCGAACATGCTTTTCGCTCATTGAGAGCTGTCATGGCCGGGCTTGTCCCGGCCATCCACGTCTTGGCAACAAAAAAAGGCGTGGATGCCCGGCACAAGGCCGGGCATGACGAATGAGAGGTCACGTACTCTCATCACTCGATGATCACCAGCGGCTCGCCGAACTCGACCGGCTGACCGTCCTCGAACAAAATTTGAATCACGGTGCCGCCTCGCGGAGCGGGAATCTGGTTCATGGTTTTCATCGCTTCCACGATCAACAGCGTGTCGCCGGTCTTGACCTTGCTGCCGACATCGATGAACGGCCTGCCACCCGGCTCAGGCGCCGCATACGCCGTTCCGACCATTGGCGAGATC
>JBKPLN010000286.1:0-1702 GCA_046731635.1 Pseudomonadota bacterium
GGCGCGCCAGTAAAATCGAGCGTTTTATTGCAATTTTCCCAAATCAGCGGCGGCGTACGGCAAATATACGGCATAGAACTCCGGCACGCCCTGAAGTTGGGCGTCGGACAGTGAGATCGGGCACATCGGCCCGGCCGATCGCGCGCGGAAATGGAACGGAGCGGCGCGGCGAATCATATCGGAGATTCGCTACAGACCAGCGCGAACATTTCCCCAGAAAAACCCGATCCGGCAGGGCGATGGCTCCAAGATCATAGCATTGCTTCCCATGCGGAGGGCGGTGGGCACCGTGAGCTGGTGTCACGCGCGGCAGCCATTGGAACCGGGACCGAAATGCTGAAACGGCTCTGCCGCTGCAGCATGTCGCTCTCCTTGAAAACCGACCGAACGGCCATTAATCCGGCCGTGAATTAGGAAGTCTACGACGCGAAGCGCCGCCACATCGGTCGCATCACGCTTCATCCGCAAGCCCCCACAGGCCGGACATGGTTTTGGATTATAACCGCGCGTGAGACACCGTTTTATCGTATTTCACGCCGCGTCCCGCGAGCAGACGACCGCGGATTTCAAGGCTGCGTGTGGCCCAATGAACGAATAATCTAATGGCCTAGTAGTCCAATGACCCACGGGGCCGCCCTTTTACGTAGTCTTACGTAGATCTGCTTTTCTTGTTTGGAATTGGGTTTTAGGTTGGCTACTTCGGCGGCGGCCACCAACGTGGCTTTGCTTGGAGACTGTCGCAGCCGCAACATTGTGTTGCTTTTTGCGGCGAGCATTCCGTTCGATAATTTCGAAAACCAACAGAAAGACAAGGCAACCGATACCGGACATCTCGCGCGCCCGGTAGCCCTACCTGGGCGTGATCGTGAGTTGGATGCCGTCGACATTCTGCTTTCTGGAACAACGCCAGGACGTTGCGACGCTTCAATTGACGGCGGAAGACCACCTGGCCATCGGCGTCAACGGCGTGCACCTGAAAACCCGACTTGGCGATGTCGAGACCGATTGTCTTAACTGCTTGCATGTTGGGCTCCTCTCAATCGTGGGGGCCTTGGCACTTGCGCGCCGGTGGAGGAGCCGTCCACAGCATCAAAAGCGGACATGTGCGGTGCAATTAGGGATGTCCGCTTTGGGCCAAAAGCGGACTTAACCATTGTGCACTCAGCGGCTACCTCTGTTGCAACTAAGCGGTCAGTGTGCCTTGGGTGGAATAACCGCAGAACCCATCCAGTCCTTTGGAAGAATGTCTACGACTAAAATGCGGAGAGGCAAATTCGTCTTATTCTCCGCAGTATGCGCGAGGTTGCCTGTTTCAAAATAGTAGTCTCCGGCTTTGTAGCTCGTTGCTTGCCCCCCTTCAGTGAACGTGAGCTCGCCGGAGATTACATATCGAACCCCCGGTCCGACGTGGTGATGCACTCCAAGGTAGGCCCCTGGCTCGAGCGTGAATTCGGTGGCTCTTATTTTGAATTTGCCGTTCAGCTCAGTTAGGTGGCCGAAAAGAACCTCATCCAGTTTGATCACCGACGTGATGCCTCGTACCTCCACTTTTTCTTGCGCAACTGAGCGATCCGCTCCGCCAAATAGCGCCACGACGAGCAACAGCAATAATGTGATGCGCATCATCGCCCTCTCCATAGCAGTAGCAAGGCTTATCTACCGTTCTGGAGACCATAACAGCTTATGGCCCAGCCAGATAATG
>JBKPLN010000287.1:0-7489 GCA_046731635.1 Pseudomonadota bacterium
CGGCAGGGGAACTGGCGCATGCCAGGCAGGCGCCAAATCGGCAGGAGTCAAAGTGCCTTGCACCGGACCCGCCTTTTCACCTGGGGCCGCCTTTTCGCGAAGTTTGGTGATGAACTCATAGATAGTGCGGGCACCAGCCTCGGCCTTGTGACCCAGCGCGACCATTACCTTGCCGCCGGTGACGCAGGCGTCAGGCTGCCGCTCGCAGAACCCGCGCATGTCGGACACCGCGGCGCCCGCCAGCGTAACGGCCTCCGAGGCGTCGATCTGCGCTTCCGGCGACGTCGATTTGGTGCCGCTCGGCAGCAGAATGCATACGACGGCAAGCCAAAATGCGATCCGCAAAAGGAAGAACATGACCCTACCTGTGGTCCCCGGCAGCTTATCCGCGCCCTTTGAACTTAGCCTAGCAGACATCGCTGAAACTGTTATTGGAAATGCGCACAAATTTTAGCGCAAAATCGATGAGATTTTTCCTCAACTTTTAATAATCTCAATTGGACTAAAAATATGAATATGCGCAGTTGACCAATATTGATGGCGGTCTGCGCGGTGCAAATATGGTTACCGCAGTGGTAATAAGTTGCGGCTTCGGCCACTTCGCGACCTCGCGGCAACCGAAATTTCACCATGCGATGTGAATGCCGGCGACATCATGCCTAGACCTGTGCGGCAACTCGCAATTGGCCCTTCGGACACTCGGGTCTTAGCTTTCGTTTAAGCGCCTTCGACCTAAGGTTCGTGCGAACCAGGGGCGCGTCTGTTCTGCAAGACGTGAGACGGGACAGTGAGTTTTCTCACGCCGGTTTGGAATTGTGTCGACACGTTTGTGCACCCCTCGGCGCAAAGAGAGGTGCTGAGCTCTTCTCATCGCGATCTGGCGCGTGCGGAACGTTCAAGTCGGCGTCCTAATTACCGCATACAATCGGATCAAAAAATTGCCTAGACGGTCTCGCAGACAAACAAATACGTTCGATACAGCAGGTAGGGTGGCGGCTGCGATTGGCCGTCAGCCCCGCGAATTTGTTGCTGTCGTCATGGCGACGCTTGCCGCGTTTGCGATCATTGCCAATGCCCTGTTTTTGCAAAAGGGCCCGCACCCTGCGCCTATTTTCCCCACTCGGCCACTGCTGCAGCAAGAGGTAGCGCTTCCACCGCGCTTGCAGCACCCCCAATCGACGGCGGCGATCGAGGCTGGCAATCAGGCCAAGCTCATCGCCAACATTCAGCGCGAACTTTCGCGCAAGGGATTCTACGACGGGCCAGCTGACGGGATCTGGGGCGCCAAAACCGATGCCGCCGTGCGCGATTTTACCCATACCGCCGGACTGAAAACAAACGTCGAACCCAGCGATGGCCTTCTGCGCGCGATTGTTGCGTCCAATGCGCGGGCGGCAAATACACCCGTGTCACTGAACATACCGCCGGATCCGATCGCAAAACTTATTGCCCCATCAAAGCGGGTGGTGGCCGTACAACGGGCCCTCGCTGATTTCGGTTATGGGCAGATCAAGCCGACCGGCATTTTTGATCCGGACACTCGTGTCGCAATCGAGAAATTTGAGCGGGATCGCCGCCTTCCGGTCACGGGGCAAATTTCCGATCGTGTGGTGCGCGAGCTTGCCGCTCTGACAGGTCGTCCGCTGGAGTGATTAGCGACCCGACAATCAATCGTGTTACTTAGGCTGATGCGATTGAAGTCCGGCATTTGGGTCGCGGCATATCTTCGTCGTTGTGGCGTCGAGGGTGTATTCGCGGCGGTGCGTCGGCGCGGCGCCGAAGAGGCCGGCGCTATATTCATCAAGATCAACAGGCTCGATGGCACCGGGCTCTTGTATGGACCCGCACCTCAGTCCGAGTTTGGAGAGGCAAGGCCCGCAGAGCGCATTTTCACGGCCGCCATTGGTTACGGCGAGCCGGCGACCGACGTTGAAATCGAGGCGCGCCTTGCAAAAGAGATTCGATTCGATCCGGATCTTTGGATTCTTGAGGTTGAAGATCGTTCGGGCCGAAGCTTCCTGGACAACGTTATCAATGATTCGATCTAACGTTCGTTGCTTCTGTAGCGCAGGCGAGGCTCCTCGCTTTTTGCGGCACCGCGATTGGAAGTTGGTTTTGTTGAGGAGCGCGGACCACTCCGTTCGTCATTCCAGTAAACAGAGGCGTGAATCGAATGGCGCCGTGCACTCGTTCGCCAGATGCCGAGCATATATTCAGCTGATGCAGGGCTGATCTCGTCAAACAAACGGGATAACTCGTAAACTTGGCGGGTCGATTGTCCGATGACTGGGTTCAGACATAACAGAATGCGCTGAAGCACCTCCGTCTTTAGTCCGATCGCCCTCGCCACAACGACGATTGACTCCCCGGAACTGTCGCGCGTGATCTTGTCGGCCAGTTCGCGACCAATCCCCAGGGCGCGTTCCAATATGCGGCTGAACTCGCCGGGATCGCTCTTGAGGGCCGCGCTTTCAAGTCGACGGAGCAGTTCGCCGGCAACAGGGAAAGCACGGCGTGCTGTGTTCCTGGATACGAACTCCAAATTGACAAGTATGAGTCGTCGCTCATTCGGGGAAGCCGAAAAGAACAGATCGATCAAATCGTCTTGTCGATTTTTGCCACCCGTTGCGGCGGGCGAGGAGATTGAGGTGTTCAGCCTGCCAAGAACGACGTCGGGAGCGGCGGGATAGGCCGCCAAGGTGGTCGCCACGGTCGCCCGAGTTTGCATATCCACCGCGTCGACTAGTCCCAGCGCCAGTTCGACGAACTGCGTTTCTTCCTCAGGGGTATGGACGGATTTCTGGACGTAGAGATCAGTCAGTACGCGCAACAGGGTGGGACGGATGTCGACACCGTCCCGGCACGCCAGATCAACTAGGCTGTCCAAGGGATTGGACGAGGAAGGCTTCACCATAACCACTAACGCTACGCCACTGGGATGGCCAAGATTAGTCGCGCGACGTTAGCGGACCGTTAACCTTGCAAGCCCTTTAATTGCAGAAAGGCGCCGAACCGTTGGCCTCGAGGAGGCACACGGTCGGGGCAGGGGGAACTTGCAATGGGCGAGGTCATCCGATTTCCCGACGGGGTGAGCCCGCGCGGCAAATATGTCGACGCTAATACCGAACCTGCGACAGTCATCATTCTGCCTGTGATCCGCATCGAGCGTGGTTCGGATGGATCGAACGGCCTTGAACCTGATACCGGCAATAATGCGGGCCGTCGCCGGCGTCGTCGTGCAGCGCGTTGAGCGAAGGCTGCGTCAACCGATTCCGATGAATTCTCCGGGCCTGCCGCTGACTGGCATCCACATTTGGCGGCATATGTTTCTGTTCGTCGCCTTCGGCCTGCTTCCCGGCTGCGCCAATAGCGATTTCGGCCGAGTCAATCAAACATTGGTGACCGACGACATCCATGACTGGATCGGTCGCGATGCGCCTCCAGCCAAAAGCAAGCCATCAACCTTCGAATACACCGATGACGAACGCGCGCTGCGCGACAACGCCTATCCCTTGATCGAGCCTCCGTACGACCGTCAGCAATGGTACTCCGTCGCCGGCGAATACGGGCTGATCAAATTCGATCTGGCAGATCATCGGAAGTATTTCGATCGTTTGATGGAGGAATGTCACCGATCGCCTTCTGCAGTTTATGCGCGCCTCATTGACGACATTCGCAACGATACCACGCGTCTTTCGCAATTCTTCGAAACTGCCGGACGCGTCATCGACATCGATCAGAAACGCCAGAAGAGTCTGGTTTATGTTTCAGCGCTGAACAAGGCAGAGCGGGCAAATGCCTTGCGACGTATCCGCGAGAACGTTCACGTGCTGGATATCGTTCGCATAAGCCTGGCGAACCGGGTGATATCCTATCGGTTCGCACTTGAGCACTTGGTGATCATGACCCCTCAGGTCCAGGCGGTCGATGCTGAACGTCTGCTCAATCAATTGCAGGTGCAGATTTCCAGGTACGACGCGTTGCCGCCCACATGGGTACGCGAGCCGAGTCTCGCCTCGGCTCGCTAACGCCGCTACTTGCGCGGGCGCGCCGGCTCGAGCGGTCGCGCCGGCGGACGCGGGGGCTCAGGCTGCTGTGTCGCGCATTTAGAAGCAGCCACAGTGCTTTCTGCTACGCGCATCAGACCAGGCTCGGGTGCCAAGGCACGGATCGCGATCAGCCCGGTCAAGGTCGGCGACTCTACAATCAACCGGTCGGCCGCAGTGACTTCCTCGTCTTCCGGCACCTGGTCATGCTGGGCGGTCGTCATCAGGTCGAGCTCGATGATCCGGCGGCCGGCTGCGCGGTCATTGATCGCGTAATAGGCAACGTCATACCGTGTGTAAAACGACACAGACGTATATCCAGGACTGACCGGTACAGTGAGTTTCAAAGGCCCCTGCGAAAGATCGTATCGGCACACGGCGCTGGCAAAGGCGGGATCCATAAACGGCATCACCGCTTTCTCAGGCGTTGGCGCAGGCAGGGCGACGACAGTATTGACCGGCGCGAAGGGGGTGAGCCGAGCATAGGCATCTTGCGTCGCTGTGCGCGGAAGTATGATGACGGTCGCAAGGTGGACGATTCCACCGAGCAACACTCCGCCCAAAATCAGAAGCGCCCAACGAACGATCATGGGCAACTCCTTGTCGCAACGTCCGGCATCGGGACCTCACGGCCAGCTTTCGTCGAAACTCCCACCGCCGTGTCGTAGAGGCGCAGCACAAGTTCGTATCGCTCAACGCCGCCGGTCGGCAACCAGTTGCCGGGATTGGCACGGGGCGCCACGACAATGTCGAAGCTGCCATCGGAACGTCGAACGATTTCCTGGCTGGTGAAGCCGTAGCGATTTGTCGAATTAGCGACCAGCGCACCATCGGGATTATAGAGGGTCAGGGTCCAGAAGCGCGCGGTCGGCGTAATGCCGGACACAACGACCTCGCAACGGCCGTCAAGAGCCTTGCCGTCGTCGTCGGAGCTCAGCGTGAACGAGACGCCGTCGCCCATCGCAGTCGGCAGCCGTCCGGTGCGCGCGATCGATGCACGTACGTAGGGATCGGCGTCGGTTGTCCCGCTTTTGGGCCAGGCGGTCCAGCTTTCAATCGACAAACCGCCAAAGGCAGTCCCGTGGGTCAGTGAGTAGTAGGTCAGGCCAAGTCCGACCCCCGCGGCCACAGCAAGACCAAATAATGTTCCGAAAAGCAGTCGCACGAGCGATCCGTTAAGTAGAAAGCATATTTCTGCCGAGAATACGCCGGTCTGTGGCGTCAATCAGTTGCGATTTCCGAATGGACGCCCCTCCAATGAGGAGGCAAGAGCGCCGCCGCGCGGCGCCTCAGCCTGCCTGCCTTTGACAGTTGAAACCGTCGGAGGCGCCGGTCCTAGCGCGCGATTGGCATCATCCAACAGGCGCTCGACGCGCACGAGGATATCAGCTCCGCGCTTGGTCAAAAGTGCAGGCCGGGGAGGCGGCGCGGGCTCGCTCGATTTGGATTTTGTTTCAGCCACGGCGGGCTGCTGACGAACCTGCGGTGCCCCAAGACCCGGAAGCTGTTTGACCTCGATTCCCTGGTGCGCATAAGCCATGATCTTGTGCCAGGTCATCGCGGGCAGCGAGCCGCCGGTCATGCGATTCATGACCTGATAGTCGTCATTACCAAACCAGACGCCGCAGACGAAATTGCCCGTATAACCCACAAACCAGGCGTCGCGGTAAGCATTGGTCGTGCCGGTTTTTCCCGCAGCCGCAACGCCGTCGAGACGGGCCCGGCGGCCCGTGCCATTCTCGACAACGTTATTCATCATCTTGATCATGTCGGCGGCGACGCCGGGCGGCATTACCTGCCGCGGCTTCGGACCATCGCGGTCGAAGCGCCACACGAGATCGCCGGTGCCGGTCCGCACTTCGAGGATCGCGTGCGGCGTTACAGCTTTGCCCAAATTGGGGAAGGCGGCGTTGGCGGCGGTGTGATCCAGCACCGTGACTTCGTCCGCGCCGATTGGCAGCGATGGCGTATCCGGCAGCGGCGTGCGCAGTCCCATGTCGTGCGCGAGCTTGACGATCTTTCCACGGCCGACCTTCGCATTCCCGTTACCGAGCGAGATCGACAGCTTCACCGCGATTGTGTTGATCGACTGTGTTAGCGCTTGTTGCAGCGTCATCGAGCCCGAGTAGCCATGGCTGTAGTTTTGCGGACACCAGTTGCCGATGCAGACCGGTCCGTCCACCACGATCGATGTCGGCTTCATGCCGTTCATAAGCGCGGCCGCGTAGACATAGGGCTTGAACGAAGAACCGGGCTGGCGCATCGCGTCCGTCGCGCGATTGAATTGGCTCGCGCCATAGTCCCGGCCGCCGACCAGCGCGCGCACTGCGCCATCGACATCCATCAGTACCGCGGCAGACTGTTTCGCGTGGTATTCCTGGCCGTATTGCCTCAGAGACGACTCCACAGCCGCGTCGGCATTGTTCTGCAGGCTGGTGTCGAGGGCGGTGCGCACCACGAAAACGCGCTCTGTCATCGATTTTGGAAAAGTATCGACCAGCTTCCGCATCTCATCGAACGCCCAGTCGAGGTAGTAGTTTGGCGCGCGGTCGTCTCGGCGGTCTACGGGCGTTGCGGGGTGGCGCCGGGCGCCGAAGACCTGGCCTTCGGTCATCATGTTGGCCTCGACAAGATTGTCGAGCACAACATTGGCGCGTGCACGCGCCGCCGGCAGATTGATATGGGGCGCAAACCTGGTCGGCGCCTTGAACAGGCCGGCGAGCATTGCGGCCTCTGCGAGGTTCACGTCACGCGCCGATTTGTTGAAGTAGTATTGCGCAGCGGCGTCGACGCCAAAGGCGCCGCCGCCCATGTAGGCGCGATCGAGGTACAGCTTGAGAATCTCGTTCTTTGTCAGGCGCGCCTCAAGCCACATGGCGAGAAACGCCTCCTTGACTTTGCGCTCAATGGTTCTCTCGTTGTTGAGAAACAGGTTCTTCGCGAGCTGTTGGGTAATCGAAGAGCCGCCCTGTACGACGCCGCCGGCGCGCGTATTCGCCACCAGTGCTCGCGCCGTGCCAGGAAGATCGATCCCGAAGTGTTCGTAAAAGCGCCGGTCCTCTGTAGAGAGCACGGCCTTGATCAAGTGATCGGGAAACTGGTCGAGTGGTATCGCGTCGTTATGTTTAATGCCGCGCGAGCCGACCTCGTTGCCGTACCGGTCAAGGAATGTCACCGCCAGCTCGGATTTCTTCAACCAATCGTCATCGGACGTCTCGCGGAAAGCAGGGACCGCCAGTGCCAGCATCACCACGAGTCCGACAGTGCCGAGCGTTGCCCCCTCAGATACCAGCTCATTGAGCCCGCGCCGCCAACCCGACACGTGGAAACGGTCCATAAAGGTGGAAAAGCGCTCATAACTTTCACGCAGGCCCGAGGCACTGCGAAACACGCTGAAATCAACCCATGCATCCAGCCCGAGCAGGAATCGTTTGATGCTGGGC
>JBKPLN010000288.1:0-5484 GCA_046731635.1 Pseudomonadota bacterium
TGTCGGAGAACATTCGCGTGAAATCGATCGTTGGCCGGTTTCTCGAACACGGCCGCATCTACTGCTTCGGCGCGGCCCATTCGCTGCCGCATTCCAAGTCGGCAGTTTATATTTCCTCGGCCGACATGATGCCGCGCAACCTCGACCGCCGGGTCGAGGTGCTTTGCCCGATTCTCAATCCGACTGTGCACGAACAGGTTCTCGGCCAAATTATGGTGGCCAATTTCAAGGACAACGAACAAAGCTGGAAGCTCTTGCCGGATGGCAGTTCCACGCGCATAAAGGCGGCCCCGGGCGAAGAACCCTTCAACGCCCACAAATATTTCATGACCAATCCGAGCCTGTCGGGCCGTGGGAAATCGCTCAAGGAATCGCCGCCGCGCAGCCTTATACGCCGCCTCATCGAGGGGGCGTAAGCGTTCATCGGCGCTCGTTGCCTCGGCCAAAGGCCGTCTGGACAATGGCCCGCCGATCGCTGTCATCGATATCGGCTCGAATTCAATCCGGCTCGTTGTTTACGAGGGGCTAACGCGTTCGCCGACGCCGATCTTCAACGAGAAGGTATTGGCCGGGCTGGGACGGCAGGTGCAGTCAACCGGCTTGCTGCCGGTCGACGCCATTGATACGGCCTTCGATGCCCTGCGCCGTTTCCGCGCCTTGTGCGATATCCTGCATGTGCGGCGCATCTGGGCGATTGCCACAGCGGCCTGCCGGGACGCGCGCAATGGCCGCGCTTTCATCGCCGAAGCCGAACGCATTTGCCGCACGCGAATCACGATTGTTTCCGGAAAGCGCGAGGCCCATCTCACCGCACTTGGCATCGTGTCAGGAATTCACAAGCCCGACGGCATAGTCGGTGACCTTGGCGGCGGCTCCCTCGAACTCGTCGACGTGCATGGTTCGCATGTGCGCGGTGGAGTGACGTTGCCGCTTGGCGGACTCGCGCTCCAGGACATAACCGGCAAGTCGCTCAAGAAAGCTGAGAAATTCGTGGAGGAGGCTTTCGAGAACCTCGATATGCTGCACGACGGCGAAGACCGCACATTTTATGCAGTCGGCGGGACCTGGCGCGCGCTGGCGAGGCTGCACATGTGGCAGACAGGTTACCCGTTTCACGTCATGCACAACTACCGTATATCCGCGCGCGAGGCACAAGAGTTTTCCAGGCTTGTGCACCACGTCGATCCCGAGACCTTGTCGAAAATTGAAGTTGTGAATACTGCGCGACGCCCGTTGCTCTCCTACGCCGCGCTTGTGATGGAGAACCTGGTTCATACCATCAAGCCGAAGCAGGTTGTCATTTCCGTCCTGGGCGTGCGCGAAGGCTTGTTGTACTCGCTGCTGAACAAGCGGGAACGCGCGAAAGATCCGCTCATCTCGGCGGCGGCGGAACTCAACGTGCTGCGCTCCCGCTCTCCGCGCCATGGCGAGGAATTGATTGCCTGGACTGACCGTTTCATCGGGTCGTCGGGCCTGGACGAAACCGCCGACGAGCGCCGCCTGCGCCACGCCGCGTGCTTGCTGGCCGACATTGGCTGGCGCGCGCACCCGGACTATCGCGGCGAGCAGTCGATGAACATCATCGCGCACGGTTCTTTCGTGGCCATTGATCACCCTGGAAGGGCGTTTCTTGCGCTGTCGGTTTATTTTCGCCACGCGGGACTGAGCGAAGAGGAGCTGTCGCCGCGGTTGCGCGAGCTTGCCACAACGCGCATGCTGGACCGTGCGCGCGTTTTGGGCGCCGCGATGCGGGTCGCTTATCTCCTCACTGCGGGGCAGGCCGGTGTGCTCCCCAGGACGCCGATGCAGGTCAAGCGCGGCAAGCTCATCCTCAAGATGCCCGGCTCGTACAGAGAACTCGCCAGTGAACGATTGGCCGGTCGGCTGCGCCAGCTGGCGCGGCTGATCGGCCGCGAGCCAATTATCGAGGCGTAGTTCATCGGTTGATCGTTCGTCGCCGCGACGGCCCCAGGGCATTCTTATTTAGCGAATAAACGCTGGATACCCGCTTGGGCGGGAATGACCGGAGTACTTGTCAATCTTTTTCAACCGTAACGACGCGTCCCTTATCCACGGCCAGCGAAAGCCGACCTTGCTTGAGCGCGAGCGCCTTGTCTCCGAACAGCTCGCGTCTCCAGCCTTTCAGCGCCGGCACATCGGCGTCGTCGCTGGCGGCGATACGGTCGAGGTCTTCGACGGTCGCGATGATCTTTGCGGCAACGCCATGTCGTTCGGCAGTCATGCGAAGCAAGACTTTGAGCAGCTCGACTGTTGCCGCGCCATTAGGTGCCGGCTTGTAGCGCTCGAGTCGCGGCAGGCTTTTGGGATCGCGTTCGAGGCCCCGCTTGCAGGCGTCGACGATCTGCTCGCCCCACCGCGAACGCTCGAACCCTTTCGGCAGGGATCGCAGCTGTCCCAGGCGCTCGATTGTTGTTGGGGCCTGCACCGCAATGTCGACGACCACGTCGTCCTTTATCACGCGCCCGCGCGGCACGTCGCGAGTCTGCGCCTCGCGCTCGCGCCAGCCGGCGATTTCCATCAGCACGGCCAGTTCCTTTGGCTTGCGTACGCGGTTCTTTAGCCGCTCCCATGCTCGTTCCGGGTCGCCGCGATAGGTGTCGGGCGAAGTCAGCACCTCCATCTCTGCCTCGACCCAATTGCTGCGCCCGCGCTTCTCCAGGTCAGCCGCGAGCTTCAGGTAAACATCGCGCAAGTGGGTGACGTCGGACACGGCGTATGCGATTTGCGCGTCGGTGAGCGGGCGCCGGGTCCAGTCCGTGAACCGATGCGACTTGTCGAGCGTGTCGCCGGTAATTCGTTGCACAAGCTGGTCATACGATATCGAGTCCCCGTAGCCGAGCACCATGGCAGCCACCTGCGTGTCGACGATCGGATGCGGGATGGCTTTCGCCATGTTCCAGACGATTTCAATGTCCTGACGCGCGGCGTGAAAAACCTTTACGACGCTTTCATTCGCCATCAGCGCAAAAAACGGGGTGAGATCGAGACCGGTAGCGAGAGCATCAATCACAATGGCTTCCTCGGGCGAAGCCATCTGCGCGACGCAAAGCAGGGGGTAGTAAGTGGTTTCGCGGAGGAATTCGGTATCGACGGTGACGAACGGTTGCGCAGCCATGCGCGAGCAAGCTTCCGCGAGGTCGTCGGTTGTGTTGATCAGATCCATTGTGGCCGCACACCTAACCCGATCCGGCTCCGTCATGGCAACTCGCATTTACTTTCCACGCGCGCGCGGCATGTGAATGAATTCCCAAGGACTCGGCAGGGCCCCGACAGGAATTTCGATCAGCACAGGCTCCCTGCGGGCGAATGACTCCCGCAATACCGGCCGGAGCTCCTCCGGCGTGCGCACCCGACGACCGACCGCTCCGAAGCTTTCGGCGTATTTGACGAAATCGGGATTGGCAAGATCAGAGGCGATCAGCCGATTGCCGAACTGCTCCTGCTGGATACGACGCACGTTGCCAAACGCCCCGTCCACGAAAATCAGGGCCACCAACGGAATTCGGTGACGAACCGCTGTCGCAAGCTCGTTGCCGGTGTAAAGAAATCCCCCATCGCCATTGATCGAGAGGACCGGCACGTCCGGTCTCGCATGCTGCGCGCCGAGCGCGGTGGCATAGCCCCAGCCGAGGTTGTCCTGATAGCCGGGGGAGAGGAATGTGCGTGGCTTGTAGACCGGAAAAGCGAGTCGGGCAGCGAAGCCGATCTGCGTCACTTCATCGACGTAGATGCCGTCTTCGGGCAGTTCAGCGCGGATTGCTTCGAGAAAAGCCAGCTGTGGCGCAAGCTTGGCGAGCCGTTCGCGCAGCTTGCCCTGACGCTCATGCATTTCCTCCCGGCGGGGGGCTCGCCGCATATTGAATTTAAGGAGTTCGTCGATCAACTTGCGGAGCACCGGTGCCGCGTCGCCGATGAGCGCCACTTTCGGCTTGTACAGGCGCGCGGGTTCCTCCGGATCGGAATCGACGCGCACAATCTGCAAATTCTTGTCCACGCCCCATTGTCTCAGCGGATTGAACAACCGGGTACCGACAGCCAGCACCGCGTCAGCTTCCGCCCACAGCTCTCGGCCGAGCGGAAGCGTCACGCTCAAAGGGTCCCGGCTGTCGAGTACGCCGCGTCCTCGCCGATAGCCAAGCACTGGCGCCTGCAACATCCTCGACAGGAGCGTCACCTCAGGGGAGGCATCCTGGGCGCCGCCGCCTGCGACAATGAGCACGCGTCTGGACTTGCCAAGAACTTTAGCCGCCGCGCGCACCTTATCGTCGTCGATTGTTGGAGGACGGGCCGGCGAAGGCGGTACGATGGCAGACACCCGCCCACGCTGTCCCCAAACATCGATCGCGCATTCGATTGCGGCCGGTCCAGGTCGCCCGCGGCGCATGGATTGGATCGCCTTCGCAATTTTGAGCGACGCATCGAGCGGCCCATCGATATGGGACGCATGATCCACCAGGCGCGCGATTATGCCTGCCTGATCGCGGATCTCATGTAGATGGCCCTCGTCCCGGCCAATCGCTGCTGCGGGAATTTGCCCGATCATTGCAAGAACGGGGGCATTCATTCCGTAGGCCGTGAGCAAGGCGGCGCCTGAGTTGAGGAGGCCGGGACCTGGAACAACTGAGTAGGCCTGCGGTTTGCCCGTTGCCAGTGCCGCACCCAGCGCCATATAGGCTGCGCCTTGCTCGTGCCGGGTGTGGACAACGCGCAGAAACTCGCCAGCACGCTGAAAGGCGTCGAACAGGTGATCGTTGTGGATCCCGGGCAGCACGTAAACGGTATCGAGCCCATGGCCGATAAGTGTCGCAACCACCGCCTCGGCAGTCGTCATATCCGCCACCGACGACCTGGTCTTCTTTTGAGCTCGAGATTTGGGCATGCAGGCGATTGGCTACTCTAGGACCGAGTGTGCAGACCGTAGGGCAACATGTCGAGCCTGGTTGCCTTGACAAAGCCGACCCCCCATGCGCTTTTCGCCGGCCTCACACCCAGATTGCCACCTCGCTCTTCGGACATTCCCATGCATCGTTATCGCTCACATACCTGCGGCGCGCTTCGCGAGAGCGATATCGGCAAGACGGTTCGCCTTTCGGGCTGGTGCCACCGCATACGCGATCACGGGGGGGTGCTGTTCATAGATCTGCGGGATCATTATGGCCTTACGCAGGTCGTGGCCGATCCCGACAGCAAGGCCTTCAAGCTGGCGGAGACGCTGCGCTCGGAATGGGTCGTCCGCGTCGACGGCAAGGTGCGCCGGCGCCCGGCCAGCACCGAAAATCCCGATCTGCCGACCGGGCAGGTCGAGATCTACATCGACGAGATCGAGGTGCTCGGCCCTGCGGCCGAGCTGCCCATGCCGGTGTTCGGTGAGCAGGAATATCCGGAAGAGATCAGGCTCAAATACCGTTTCCTCGATCTGCGGCGCGAGCATCTGCATGCAAACATCATGTTGCGCGGCAGGAT
>JBKPLN010000289.1:0-1301 GCA_046731635.1 Pseudomonadota bacterium
GCGGGCCGCCGCCGATGCCAAGCGTGACGGTGCCCAGACCCGGAATTGGAATCGGAATCAGTCCGAGCAATACGCCCAGTACCATTCCGACGCCGAGCGAGACATAACTGAATTCTGCGGCTGCCTTGATCGTATCGCCGAAATGCTTGCGGATCTCTTCCTTCCGGTCAGGCGGCATCAGCACGCCGACGCGATCACCGAACTCAAGCATCAGATCCGGCGTCGGCACGAGGTCGGCGTCATAACGTCTGACGTGCAACACATGGGCCGGAAAACCGGCGGGCATCGGCAGGCTCGACAGTGGCACGCCGACCACATTGCCCTTACCGACAAATACGCGAATGTAATCGAGATCGGCCCTGTCCTTGACCAACTGGCCAGGCGCCAACCTCCCGAGCCGCGCCGCCGCTTGCCCGATTGCCTCTTCCTGTTCCGCCACAACCAAAATGACGTCGCCAGACGTGAGCGCAATATCTCCCGTCGGAACGATATTGCGCCCGCTCTTGCGCACCATTGTCACCTGGACGCCTGCCGGCAACTCTTTCGTGATGTCGTCGAGTTTTCGACCCGAAAATTGGTCTCCTATTGAAATCTCGCCCATGTGGAAACGCTGCGCTTTCGGCGGAAATTTCGGTTTCACCAATTGAGTCATGAAATAGATGCACAAAATCGGGCCGATAACCCCGAAGGGGTACGCGATCGAATATCCGATCGACGGATCTTTGTTGTTCATCACCTCAAGTGCGGCTTGGAGCGTGGCGGTGCTTGTCATCGATCCGGCGTAAATGCCCATCGTATGACCAACCTTGATTCCATACAGATGACCAAGTCCAAGCGCGACAAGAAGGCCCGCGACGCAGCCCACCAGCGCCAGCAGATTGTACGTCCGGCCGACGCCCTTCATCCCCTCGAAGAACTGTCGCCCATAGAGGATGCCGATGCCGTAAAGGAACATAATCAGGCCGGTCAGCCCGATGGGGCCCACGATCTGCGCCTTCGGAGCAAACGCGCCGAGGGCCAGGCCAACGAACAGCACGGCTCCAACACCGAGCGAAAACCCGCCGATGCTGATCTGGCCGACCAGATAGCCCAACCCGATGGCCAGAAAGGCCGTGAGGATTGGTTGGGTTCCGATAATCTCGCGGGCCAAGTCGATCATGACGGAATCTCCCGGACTTAGAATTTGCAGAAAGTCAGCTAACGCACACGGCACCCTGCTGCGCGGAATTGTTCGAGGACTCGGTTTATCAATTCGGGCGTGGGCCGCTGTGTATCGACGTGCTGGTACTCAAGGTTCATCG
>JBKPLN010000290.1:0-1948 GCA_046731635.1 Pseudomonadota bacterium
GCCGATGTAGATGTGGCCAAGCATGGCTGCGATAAACAACACGGCCACGACCGCGTGAACGACCTGCGCGATCTGCATTCCTTCGATGCCGGTGGCATAGAAGGGGAACATCAGCAGATATCCAGTCACCGCCGAAGCACCCCCGCCAATCACCACGATCCAGTAGATCATTTTCTGACCCGCATTGAACCGGTAGGCTGGTGGATGGTCTTGTCCGACGATGCCACCGCCGCGCTTGAGCCATTCGACATCGACCCGATTGGGAATGTTGCCCCCGACCCACATCAGGAAGATCAGCACCACACCGATGGTGAAGGGAAAGCTCAGGTAATTATGTGCGTACTTTGCCAGCTCCGACCAGGTCGTGAAGGCCTCAGGCCCGAGCAAGGGCAGCAGCAGCGGCTTGCCAAACGTGATGTTGAGGCCCGACAGCGCCAGGATGACGAAGCAGGTCGCCGTCATCCAGTGCACAAAGCGCTCGAAACCGGTGAAGCGGACGATCTTGCGGCCTGATCGCCCCTTTTCGATCTTCACCATACCGCGCCAAAGATAGAAGATCACCAGGATGGCCAGCATGCCGAGGAGAGCGATAGCGCCGATCCAGCGCAGCGTGACTTCATGGAATTGACGCCACTCGCGTCCCATGGGCTGCTCGACCACGTATGACTTTACATCGGGGATGGTGCCCCGACCTTGAATCCTGCCCAACTCCTGAAGCAACTGCTGTTCCTTGACCGCCGACGCGGTGGGATTCACGGGCGCGCCTTGCTGCGCGGATGCCGGAACAGCCATCGCGAAGAACAATGCCAACGCAAGAGTGCCGGCGATGGAGGCGCCCCAGTGAATTAGCTTCGCCATACCATTCTCTCCCTTATTCAAGTTTCTTGTTGCCCCCAAGACGGCGCACGCAACCATGCGCCGTCAATGTTGATCAGGTGGCGATCGACTCGCGGTATGCCGTCTGCCAACCCCAGGCGCCGGAACCGTAGCCACGCTTGGCCACGCGCTCCTTGTAGATCTGGGCGATGACGTCGCCGTCTCCGGCGAGCAACGACTTCGTCGAGCACATCTCGGCGCACAGCGGCAGCTTGCCTTCGGCCAGCCGGTTGGCGCCGTATTTCTCGTACTCCTCCTTGCTGAAGTCGTTTTCCGGGCCGCCGGCGCAGAAGGTGCATTTGTCCATCTTGCCGCGCGAGCCGAAGTTTCCGACTTTCGGATATTGCGGCGCGCCAAACGGACAGGCGTAGAAGCAATAGCCGCAGCCAATGCACAGATCCTTGGAGTGCAGCACGACGGCGTCCGCGGTGGTGTAGAAGCAGTTCACTGGGCAAACTGCCGCGCACGGCGCGTCGGTGCAGTGCATGCAGGCCATGGAGATCGACCGTTCGCCCGGCTTGCCGTCATTGATTGTGACGACACGCCGGCGGTTCATACCCCACGGTACCTCGTGCTCGTTCTTGCAGGCGGTGACGCAAGCGTTGCATTCGATGCAACGATCGGCGTCGCAGAGAAATTTCATACGTGCCATGGTCGTTGCTCCTTATGCCGCTCTGATCTGGCAGAGGGTTGCTTTGGGTTCTTGCATTCCTGTGACCGGATCGTAGCCGTACGTGGTGAGCGTGTTGACGCTTTCGCCGAGCACGATTGGATCCGCTCCCTTGGGATACTTGCCGCGCTGATCCTCGGTCATGAACCAGCCGGCGAAGTGGAATGGCGTCCAGGTGACGCCCTTGCCGACTCGTTCGGTGACGAGAGCTTTCATGCGGCAGACCTTCCCGCTTGGCATCTCGGCGCCGGATACGAGGACCCACCCGCCGTCCTTGATGCCGCGGTCGGCGGCATCGGCAGGGTTGATCTCGATGAACATGTCTTGCTGCAATTCGGCCAGCCACTTGTTCGATCGGGTTTCTTCGCCGCCGCCTTCATATTCGACCAAGCGGCCCGATGA
>JBKPLN010000291.1:0-4040 GCA_046731635.1 Pseudomonadota bacterium
ATCTGTGGTTCTCTACAACGGGCGGACCGCCAATAGCCAGTACCGAGGATAAGCCCCCTGTCCCTGTGGAAGAAAAAGCACCCCGCGCGGTCGATAAGGCAAACGATGCTGGTCCAGTAGCTATGGAGGATAAGTCATCTGCCGCTGCGGAAGAAAAAGCACCCGCAGTCGATAAAGCAAACGATGCTCGTCCGCGGCCCGATGAGTCGAGCGGAAAGCAGGGCTTAACGCCAAACTGTGAAAAGGAATTGCGGCGCACAGCCGATTTATTGAGATTTTTTGCAAATAGAACCCTAGCAGGAGAGGAAATACGATCGGTTGTCGCTGACGTGAAACAGCAAGAGAAAAGAATAGCGGCAGTTTGCCCTGAATTAAGGGACAAGTGATTGGCTCGAAGTCATCACTGCCGACTGCCCGAAGAAGTCAGCGCACAATATGAATGATGAGTGCGGGGCGCGCTGCCCGGATTTGCCGAAGGTCTTATAGGGTATTGTGTGACGCCCTGATTGTGGATGGATAAATCAATCGTTTGATTATCGAACCAGAGGCACGGGCAATGGCGGTCTGGGTTCGGGCTCCGAGCGAGGCACGGACGATGACTGCGCAGCGGTTTCCGGGGGCGTATCTTTTGGCTCTTTTGGCGCATTTCGGCTTGGCGAGACGGGGACCGTCCTGGATAAGGGCCGGGGTGACAACTTCTGCCTGATGTTCTGGCCGACTGCCTGCAGTTTCGCGATGTCTTGGGCCATCTGTTCTTGCTTGGCAGCAAGCTGCTCAAGCTGCTCTTGCGCGGCGGCAAGACGCTCTTGCTTGACAGCGATTTGCTCTACGCTGTGCCGTAGGACGGTGAGATCTCGTGCCATGGCCTCTAGCTGCTGCACCAATTCAGGAGATGTTGCGGACGCGGTGGGCGCTGCTGCAGTCTGAGTAACAGGCGCTCGTTGCGGTGCTGCATCTGGTGTGGACGGCCGACCGGCAATCCAGGCAAACGTGGCTCCGACAGCGATCAGAGCCGCGATGGAAACGCTAGCCAGAGTGAGGAATGTTGGCCTGCCAATCGACGGTCTCTCGCTCGTGAGTTGATCGCGAGGAGACACATTGATCGACGGCTCCCAGGGCTCCCAGGGCAGAAAAGTTAGATTCTTCCTCAACCTCCCCGATGCCTGATCGGATGTGGACATGTGTTTACTTCCGGTCGCCGTGTACCTGCTTCAGCCGTGCCAGTAGCGGGTCAACGAATCCATCGGTGCAGCAGAACGTTCGAGTATCCATCGCCCCGTCATGATCACTGCGGATGACCAGCGAAACGCCAAGTTCGTCGGCCCGGTGCATGAGCGCCGCTCGGTTGGTACGCAGCATGGTTTCCAGTATCCTGAGGCCAATGCCGGAGGTCGGCTGGAGGCGGATCAGCGCATCGTCTGATGGTGTGAAATTCGTTCTGCGATGCTGGTTGTTCATACGACTAAGGGATCGCCGGTAATTGTACTTGGCAGAGCCACTTGGCGACTGTACTCCGATTCGCCCCGCGACGACGCAATCATATTCGGTGATGTCATCGGCAAGCTCGATGCTCTGCGGGTGACGTGCCCGAGCTGCGGACGTGATGGTTGTTACAATTTGTGTATCCTCATCGATGGCCGTGGCGGCTAGGGCAAGATCATCATCGATTGGTTAACGAGATCGTCGCGACAGCGCCCAGTAAGCCGCGCGGGACAGAAGAATTTTCGTCTTCCTTTAATCATTTTTAACACCGTGACGAAGACATTGGGGGCTATGTCGAGTACCCGCCAGCTAATTCGTTGCTCAGCAGTGATTGCGTTGTTGTCCAGTACACCCGCCTGCGCGCAAGAGATGTTCACGATCGTGCAGCCATCGCGAACGCAAACTGTGCCCCAGAATGGCTCTCCAGCTCCCTTGCAATTCGATACCGCGCTCGACAACGAGGACGAACACGCGCAGTTGTCGGCACGCCTGAGTCGCCAGATTGTCGGGCTCCCAAGCCTTGAGCCGCCAGGCACCATCATCATCGATACGCCGAATACTTTCCTTTATTACATACTCGGCAATGGTAAGGCGATCCGCTATGGCATTGGTGTGGGGCGCGACGGCTTCACTTGGTCAGGCGTGAAAAGAGTCGCGCGCAAAGCCGAGTGGCCGGATTGGTATCCACCGGCGCAGATGATCCTGCGCCAGCCCTATCTGGCGCGTATGGTTGCAGGCGGCCCCGGCAACCCGCTTGGCGCGCGTGCCATATATATCGGCGGCACCGATTATCGCATTCACGGCACAAATGAGCCGACGAGTATTGGCAAGCAGGTTTCGAGCGGCTGCATCCGCCTGACCAATGACGACGTGATCGACCTCTACAACCGCGTGACTCTCGGGGCGAAAGTAATTGTGCTCTCGATGTAAGCGTGTGACCGGATTTGCTAAGGGTGTTCTAAGGCATTGTTTGTTTTGCTTGACTGGCTGCTCAGTTTTTGGAAGTAGATATTGGGGAACGGGGACTCCAAAAAATGCCGCGCAATTCAATGCGCACACAGCTGTATGAGGAACGTCCCGTGTTTCATCCCAAAAGCGCTCCCGTAACTCCTATTCGTGCGATGACTGAATGCGCCCAATGTGGCGAGCACCTGTTCGCGCCAGAGTGGGCGGAATACCTCGATGGAGATCGTGTGCGCCATCTTTGGCAATGCGAAGCCTGCGATTATGCCTTCGAGAGCACAATTTCCTTCGGAGCAGTTCCGGCATAATCCCATAATGGGACAATTTTCGGGGTGAGGCGGCGTTCAAGAAAAACCCGCCCGCTGAATCGCGAGCGGGGCTTGTGTCACCGGCCTGACGTAAGCCGTCGCGCATGACAGCCACCAAGTCGTGTTGTGGCGAATTCGACACAGCATCAAACAATTTGAAACGGATGGCTCCGCGCCTATTGCTAGTCACAAATCAGCTGGAGAGTAGCGGTCCCGATCCCGGGGACCAATGGGAAATGGGACGAGATCGGGGCCGCGATTGGGCGTTCACGTGAGCGGTCCCGATCTTACGTCACTTCTGTTCGCACAGAAGGTAATGCGTAATCACGTTTTGCGACTTTGAGTAAGACTAACCGACTACCTTTGTCGCGCGGGCGGTATGAAGAAGTCGCGTGGATTGCAAGGGAGGGGCAACATGAAAAGGACTGTTGTCGCTGCAGTCATCGCAATTTGGTGTGTACCATCGGCCACGCTTGCTGGCGAACGTGTTGGCGATGCCGCGCTAGGTGCGTTATCCGGAGCTGTCGTTTTGGGGCCCGTCGGAGCGGTGGCCGGTGCTGTAATCGGCTACACAGCGGGACCTTCCATTGCTGACTCTTGGGGACTTAGGCGATCCGAGCCGAGACAATCTGCGAAGCTACCGCCGAAGACTACGTCAAAACGAGTATCTTCAACGCAAGTAAATTCCCCCACCGACCCCCGTCGAGGTGCATTCGCGCGCGAAGTCCCGACGCCACCTATCAAACCTAGTGCGCACCCTGACGATGCCAAGGTGCCCATCAACGGCCTCGAGATGTAACAGCGAACGGCTCGTGGTCTCGACAAAACGGTCGTGCCAGCGCTTAGGGAAATCAAGGTGATTTTGCCGCGCGCTGCAGGCGTTGCTTCCTGAGCGGTCCTCGATGTCCGCTATTGGCCCTTAGCGGACATTAACTTTCGCGTCGCACATGTCCGCTTTCGGGGGTAAAGCCGACATGGCCTATCGCAGTGCAAATGTCCGCTTATGACCCAAAGCGGACATCCAGCCCTTCCTATCGAACACGACCGTCTTTGATACATTATCGAAGCTGTCGCGGTCTCGGGCGGCTACCAGAGAAGGAGGATCCCGTGTATGCAGCTATTCGTCAGGGCAAGGCAAAGACTGGCAGGGCCGAAGAACTAACTCGCAGGATCAAAGAGGGCGCCATTCCGATCATCAGTGATGTTCCAGGCTTCATGGCCTACTATGTGGTCTATGCGCCAGACGACACCGTGACGGCGATCAGTATCTTCAACAACTACGCAGGA
>JBKPLN010000292.1:0-3757 GCA_046731635.1 Pseudomonadota bacterium
CAGCGGCTACGAATACGGGTTTGACTGGCTGCCAGGACTTTACTGGAAGACCGAGTACCGGTTCAGCTCGTTCAGCAACAAAGATAATCAGCTTCTGTTAGGGGGAATTCCAGTTGCTGGCGAATTTGTGCACTCGGAAAAATTCATCCAGACTGTCACCTCATCGCTGGTCTGGCGCTTCAACTGGTGGCGCTGATCTGACACTGCGATTTGCTCTCTCGTAATTAAAAGGGCCTCGGCATTTCCGAGGCCCTTTCTTTTTCCAGGTTCGTGGCATCGAAAAATGGCCTGCGAATACCGCAACCCCTGAATCTCCGTTCAAACGTACCCCTTTTGCCGACTTACACACGTCATAAATAGAGGTAAAAGAAAGGGGATTGCGCTGCCTGCCCTTTTTTCGGGTAAACGCATCTCCCTCCGCGCAAGGATTTGAGAAACCGCCATGACGCGCCAGGACGCCAACGCCATTTTCGCCAATACATCCTTCCTTTACGGGGGCAATGCGGCCTACATCGAAGCCCTCCATGCCAAGTACGAGAAGGACCCGGCGGCGGTCGATGCCGAGTGGCGCGCCTTTTTTCAGAGCCTGAAGGACGAGAAACCGGATGTCCTGAAAAGCGCCGGGGGGCCGTCCTGGAAGAAACCGGGCTGGCCGCCGCGTCCAGGCGGCGATCTGGTTGCGGCGCTCGACGGCCAGTGGGCCGAGACCGAAAAGAAACTGGCCGATAAAATCATCGCCGCCGCGCAGGCGAAGGGCGTCGAGCTTTTCTCCCCTGACGTGATGCAGGCGACGCGCGATTCGATCCATGCGTTGATGCTCATCCGCGCCTACCGCATCCGCGGTCACTTCCATGCCAAGCTCGATCCGCTCGGTCTTGAGCCGGAGAAAAACGAGGAAGAGCTCGATCCGCGCTCGTACGGATTCACCGAGGCCGATCTCGACCGCAAGATTTTTCTCGACAACGTGCTTGGCCTCGAATTCGCGACCATGCGGGAGATCGTCGCGATCCTGCGCCGCACCTACTGCCAGACGCTTGGCGTTGAATTCATGCACATCTCAAACGCGGCGCAGAAAAGCTGGATTCAGGAGCGCATCGAGGGTCGCGACAAGGAGATTACATTCACGCGCGAAGGCAAGCGCGCGATTCTGAACAAGCTGGTGGAAGTGGAGGGCTTCGAGAAGTTTCTCGACATCAAATATACCGGGACCAAGCGATTTGGCCTCGATGGCGCGGAATCGCTGATCCCCGGACTTGAGCAGATCATCAAGCGCGGGGGCAATCTCGGCGTAAAGGAGATCTGCATCGGCATGCCGCACCGTGGTCGGCTCAACGTCCTCACTCAGGTGATGGGCAAGCCGCACCGCGCGCTGTTTCACGAATTCAAGGGCGGCTCGGCAACTCCGGACGAAATCGAAGGGTCCGGCGACGTGAAATACCACCTCGGTGCGTCATCCGACCGCGAGTTCGACAACAACAAGGTCCACTTGTCGCTCACCGCGAACCCGTCGCATCTGGAAATCGTCGATCCGGTCACTCTGGGCAAGGTGCGCGCCAAGCAGGACCAGCACCATGCGAAGCCCGACGAGCGCACCATGGTGATGCCGCTGTTGATCCACGGCGACGCGGCATTTGCGGGGCAGGGCGTGGTCGCGGAATGCTTCGGCCTGTCCGATCTGAAGGGCTACCGCACCGGTGGATCGCTGCATTTCATCGTCAACAACCAGATCGGGTTCACGACCTATCCGCGCTATTCGCGGTCATCGCCGTATCCGTCCGACGTCGCCAAGATGATCGAGGCCTTGATCCTGCACGTGAACGGTGACGATCCGGAAGCGGTTGTATTTGCCGCCAAGGTGGCGACCGAGTACCGGCAGACGTTCCAGCGGCCGGTGGTGATCGACATGTTCTGTTACCGGCGGTTCGGCCACAACGAGGGCGACGAGCCGGCGTTCACCCAACCGCTGATGTACAAGAAGATCCGGGCACATCCGAGCACGCTTGAAATCTACGGCAAGAAACTGATCGGCGAAGGCGTCGTCACCGAAGGTGAAATCGAAACGATGAAGGCGGAGTGGCGCAGACGCCTCGACGCCGAATTCGAAGCCGGGCAGGGCTACAGACCGAACAAGGCTGACTGGCTGGATGGACGCTGGTCGGGCCTGAAAGCGGCGCGTGACGCCGAGGATCCGCGCCGCGGTAATACCGGCGTCGATGCGACGGTGCTGCGTGACATTGGCAAGAAAATCACCACGGTCCCGCAGGGCTTCGCCGTCCACCGGACAATCCAGCGATTTCTCGACGCCCGCGCAAAAGCGATCGAGAACGGCGAGGGCATTGATTGGGCAACCGGCGAGGCGCTCGCATTTTGCTCGCTGTTGAAGGACGGCCACCGGGTTCGCCTCTCGGGTCAGGACAGCGAGCGCGGTACATTTTCGCAGCGTCACTCGGTGCTGTTCGATCAGAACACTGAGGAGCGCTACACGCCGTTCAATCATCTCGGCAATCCGCAGGGGCGGTACGAGGTGCTCAATTCGATGCTCTCGGAAGAGGCCGTGCTAGGTTTCGAATACGGCTATTCCACCGCCGAGCCGAGCGCCCTGACGCTGTGGGAAGCGCAGTTTGGCGACTTCGCCAACGGCGCGCAGGTCGTGTTCGACCAGTTCATCTCCTCGGCCGAGCGCAAATGGCTGCGCATGTCGGGCCTCGTTTGCCTGCTCCCGCACGGTTACGAGGGGCAGGGGCCGGAGCATTCGTCGGCGCGCCTTGAGCGCTATCTGCAGATGTGCGCGGAAGACAACATGCAGGTCGCCAACTGCACAACTCCTGCGAACTACTTCCACATCCTGCGCCGGCAGCTGAAGCGCGAGATCCGCAAGCCGCTGATTCTGATGACGCCGAAATCGCTGCTTCGCCACAAGCGCGCTGTTTCCCGGCTCGACGAAATGACCAACGGCACCTCCTTCCATCGGTTGCTCTGGGACGATGCGCAATTGTTGCCGGACCAGCAGATCAAGCTCGTGCCCGACGACAAAATCCGCCGCGTCATAATGTGCTCGGGCAAGGTGTATTACGATCTCTATGATGAGCGCGAGAAGCGTGGCATTGATGACATCTATATTCTTCGTCTCGAGCAGCTTTATCCGTTCCCGACCAAGGCACTGATAACCGAGCTTTCCCGTTTCAAGCAGGCGGAGATGGTGTGGTGCCAGGAGGAGCCGCGCAACATGGGCGCCTGGTTCTTCGTCGATACCTTCCTGCAATGGGTGCTCAATCAGATCGGCGCCAAGCATCGCACGATGCGATATGCGGGGCGTCCGGCCTCGGCTTCGCCCGCGGTGGGTCAGATGTCGAAACATCTGGCGCAGCTCAAACAGTTTCTCGAAGAGGCGCTGGGATAATCGATTGCACTTCGTCATGCCCGGCCTTGTGCCGGGCATCCACGCGTTGACGAAGTGTCAGGAACGAAGTCGTGGATGGCCGAGAGAAACCCGGCCATGACGAAAAGGATAGAGTCATGGCTGACATCCGCGTGCCGACACTCGGCGAATCGGTGACCGAAGCCACGGTCGGCAAGTGGTTCAAGCAGCAGGGCGATGCAGTGGCCGTGGACGAGCCTTTGGTCGAGCTCGAGACCGACAAGGTGACGCTCGAAGTGCCTGCGCCAGCCGCCGGCACGATGGGCGACATCGCGGTCAAGCAGGGCGAAACGGTCGCAGTCGGGGCGGTGCTGGGTTCGATCACGGATGGTGCCGCGC
>JBKPLN010000293.1:0-7711 GCA_046731635.1 Pseudomonadota bacterium
CCTTCCTTGTTGCCGGTCAGATTGAGGTCGTCGCGGATGAAGTCGAGCAAGCGCTGATGTGGCTTGCCGTTGCGCGAGATCCTGCGGCCATTGATGGTGGCGGTGAATTGAAGGTCAGGCACAGGCCACCTCCAATTCGGGCGCCAACATCGTCAGGTCCGCGCCGGCACTTCGAGAGGCATTGATCAGGCCGCGCAGCATGAATCCCCGTACGACCTCGCGGCGATACTGCTGGCGCGTCCGGGAAGCCACAAACGAGGCCGGCATGTCGGCTGCCTTCAAGCCGCTGCGGACTGATCGCGGCGCCGCTCAGGAACTTCTCGGCTTCGGCAAGTCGCAGCGGCTTCGGCCCGATGCCGGCGATCGACAGTCGCACGTCTTCTATGCGTTGGCCTTGCGCATCGAGCTTCACCAGGGCCGCGAGACAGACCAGCGAGATCACCAGCGAGCGGCGGTGACCGACCTTTTCGAAGCTTCCGCCGTAGCCCGGCAAGGCATCGCATTCAATCGCGATCAGCAGCTCACCGTCCTCGAGCGCGGTGCGGTTCGGCCCGGTCACGAATTGATCGAGGGTCATGCGCCGTCGCACAATCTTGCCAGCGGATTTTTTCGCCATTTCGACCTCGGCCGCGTGCGCGATAAGGCAAGGCGTCGCATCGGCGGCCGGCGAAGCATTCACGATATTTCCGCCGACCGTCGCCTGGGCCCGAATCTGGTCGTCGGCGAACCACACTGCGCAGCGCGGCATGGCGGGCAGTGCCCGAGCCAGGCCTCGATCATCCAGAAATCGTTGGATAGGCGTGGCAGCTCCGAGCCGCACGCGTTCGTCGTCCACCGATAGCTCGCGCAGCTCGGGAATTTTTGTAATGTCAATCAGCGCAGGAATGTGCACGTCACCCGCTCGACCCTCACGCGCCCACGGCAACGTGTCGGTTGCGCCCGCCATGATGCGATAGTGGCCCCGACGTTCGGCCATCACATCGAATGCCTCGTCGAGCGAGGCCGGCGTCAGATAGTCGTCGCAGGTGAGCATTGCTGCTCTTTCGCTATTCCGCGGCTTCCTTGTGCGCGGCGTTCATTTTCGCTTTCACAACGACCTTGATCGCGTCTTCGACCCTGTCCTTGGCGTACCGGATCGCCGTCGGAAGATCATCGAGTGGAAATGTGTGGGTGTGAATCTTGGTGGCGTCGAAGCGCTTCTGTTGCATGAAAGCTTCGGCGCGATGCGTCGCGCTCTTGCCCTCGCCGCGGATGCCGTAAACGTAGATGTTGTTGCGCACGATATGCGCCACATCCACCGGCACTTCCTCGTGTGCGAAGGCCGCAAGGCAGACGCGCCCGCCCCGGTTGACCATGCGCACGGCGTCGTTGACAGCACTGGTCGCCGCCGAGCATTCGACCACATAGTCGACGCCCTTGCCGCCGTTGAGCTTTTTCACTTCTGCAACGACGTCGGGCGTCTTCCGGATATTGACAACAGCGTCGGCGCCCAGTTCGAGGCCGATTTTAAGGCGATTGTCGCGCGTCCCCGTGAGGATGACCGGCTGCGCGCCCAGTGCCTTTGCCACTGCAACGGCCATGAGGCCAATCGGGCCAGGTCCCGTGACACAGACGCTTTCTCCCGCTACGAGCCCGCCAAGCTCGGTGAGCGCATACATCGCAGTGCCTGCTGTGACGACGAGCGTTCCTTCCTCATCCGTCATCTTGTCCGGAATTGAGACGAGAGTATTGATGTTGTTCACCTGGTATTCGCAGAAACCGCCGTCGGTCGTGAATCCGTTGGCGCGGTGGCCTTTGTCGACGTCACCGTAATTGAGCCCGTAGTTGTGACACGAGGTGTACATCCCCTCGCGGCATCGCTTGCATTGACCGCAACCGGCGTGAATCTCGACTGCCACGCGCTGACCGATATTGTACTCATCGACACCTGGTCCGAGCGCCACGATCGTGCCCATGTACTCATGACCGGGAATGAAGTTCTTATTGAATGGCATGCCGCCTTGGATCATGGCCGGCGGGCCATGATAGATGATCTCAAGGTCCGTCGCGCAGATTGCAACCGCATCGATGCGTACCAGCACTTCCGCTTTCTTCGGCACCGGAATCGGCTTTTTCGCAATGGAGAGTTGACCGGGATCACCCAGCACCCATGCACGCTGGCTATCGGGAATGGGAAATTCGTTGTGATTGGTTTTTACACCGGGCGGTGCGTACATGATTCCTCCCAAAAAAAAACTGCGTCAAATAGGCCGATCAATCAATTGGCGACAGCCGATCGTTGAATGGCTGGCTCGCCGAATTCAGCGGACAGCGCACGCGTAGCGGCTATGATCTCGTCGCGCATCGAGGCGACGTGATGCTCGCTCGCGCGCATGGTCGGCGTCGAGGCGCTGATGGCGCCGATGACTGTGCCGGCCTGGTCGCGAATGGCCGCGCCGACGCAAATGACGCCAGGCAGGAATTCCTCATGGTCGATGGCGTAGCCGTTGCGACGAACAATGCGCAGCGATTCGACCAGAGCGGGGAATTCCGTGATGGTATTGTCTGTGAAGCGCTTCATGCCGTTGGCGAGGATGCGGCGCATTTCATCCTCGGGAAGCCAGGCCAATATTGCCTTGCCGATCGATGTCGCATGTGGCGCCTCAAGCTTCCCGATCCTGCCGGTGTCGACCCTTACGGCATGGAGCGCTTCCCGCACCGCGAGCGTGATCACGGCGTCTCCCTGCAGGGCGGCGAGATGCACGGTTTCGCCGGTCGCGCGGTTGACCGCTTCAAGGTATCGCTGCGCGCGGCGAGGCAGGTCCACCTGCAGACAGGTATGTCCGAGATAAAGGATTCTGGCGCCAAGCGCGTAAAGGCGCCGCCCCGGCACCTTCGCAGCGAAGCCGCGCTGGATCAGCGTTGCGAGCAAATGGTGACATGTTGAGATGTTGAGGCCCGTGCGGGTGGCGAGCTCGGTCAGCGTCGCTTCGCCGCCGGCCTCCGCTATCGTTTCCAGCAAATACAGCGCGCGATCCACCGACTGGATGTTGTGCCGATCGCTCTTGTCGTTTGCTCGTTGCGCAGGCGCTTTGGGGCCGTGCCCGGCCAAAATCGGAGCGTCCATGATTGTTTTCTCCCTGCCCCAAGGGAAAGCGCCCCGCCCGATCAAGTCAAGGCGATTTCAGGATAAAGAAGGTAATTTTCGCAGTATGAAAAACGCGCGGGTTTGCCAAGTCATTCGGCCACAAGGCCAAGCTGGACCTCGAGTGCGGCGCAAAGCATCTGGCCAAGCAGAATGTGCATTTCCTGAATACGCGCCGTCGTGGCCGACGGCACCGCCAGGAGGTGGTCGGCGAGCGGGGCCATGTCTCCGCCGCCCTTGGCGCCAAACGCGGCGGTGACCAGCCCCATCGACCGAGCCTGTTTAAGGGCGGCGATCACATTCGGACTCTTGCCGGACGTCGAGATGGCGATGGCGACGTCGCCGGGCTTTCCCAATCCCTCGATCTGGCGCGCAAATATGCGTTCGAAGCCAAGATCGTTGCCCGCGGCCGTGAGCGCTGAACTGTCGGTGGTCAGCGCAATCGCCGCGATCGCGGCACGATCGCGCTTGTAACGGACCGTCAGTTCGGTCGCGAGATGCTGAGCATCAGCCGCGCTCCCTCCATTTCCGAAGAACATCAGCTTGCCGCCGCCGCGGATTGACGTCGCGCAGGCTCGAACGAGCGCTGCGAAGCTGCCCGACAACGCTTGCTCCGAGCGGCGCGCCACGTCGTGGTGTTCGGCAAATTCCACTTTGAAGAATGCGTCAAGATCCACGGTGCTTCCCTCAAGCCGCTTCGCCGCGGAATTCTGGCACCGCGTCGCGCAGGACGTTGTAGATTACCGCGCGCTCGCCACGGGCCACGCCCCGCTCCAAGGTTGCGACCCACGCCCGAATCGCGTCCAGCGGGGGCCGAACCGGCTTGGCTGCCACGATTCCCGGGATTCCAATGTCGGCTGTCTCCTCGCCGCGGGCGAACAGGATTTCATGCAACCGTTCGCCCGGACGAATGCCTGTGAAGGAAATCTCGATATCGCTGCCCGGCTCGAGGCCCGACAGGCGAATAATGCGTTCGGCGAGCTCGACGATTTTCACCGGCTGGCCCATGTTGAGAACGTAGACCGATTCATCGCCGTCACGTCTGCCCAGCGCATGGGTTGCTGCCGTGATGACCAAATCGCACGCTTCGCGAATGGTCATAAAGTATCGCACCATGTCCGGATGCGTGACGGTCACCGGCCCACCCGCTTCAATCTGCGCCTTGAATTTCGGAACAACCGAACCGTTCGAGGCAAGCACATTTCCGAACCGCACGGATATCAGCCGCATCGCCTGCTGGCCCGGGCCGGCGCGCCGGGAGAATTCGTCGTCAAGCGCCTGACAGTACATTTCCGCCAGGCGCTTGGTGGCGCCAAGCACTGACACCGGTTCAATCGCCTTGTCTGTCGAGATCATGACCATGGCCTGCGCGCCTGCCGACGCCGCAGCATCGGCGACATTTATCGAGCCGAAGACATTGGTCTTGATGCCCTCGTCCCAGTCTTGTTCCAGCATCGGAACGTGCTTGAGCGCCGCGGCATGGAAGACAAAGTCAGGCTTGAACTGCCCGATAAGCCTGGTGAGACGCTCCCGGTCGCGAATATCGGCGATGCGGCCCGTGAGCTCTGCCTTGCTTTGTTTGCTTTTTAGAGATTCCATGACCGCGTGCAGCGCTGGTTCAGAATGCTCGATGACCAGCAGCCGCGCAGCACCAAACGTGACGATACGATCGCAGATCTCGGAGCCGATCGAACCGCCGCCTCCGGTCACCACGATTGCCTTGCCGGTGACGAAATCCTCCAGCCGCCGGTAGTCGATTTTGACGCTGGGCCGCAATAGCAGATCTTCGACCGAAACCGGCGCCAGCTGGACGGCGGGTCCATCCGTGTCGAGCGCCGGCAATCTGCTCGTGCTCAGGCCGAGCCTGCGCGCGCGCATCAAGATTGCTTCCGGACGCGCTTCCGGCGCGAGAGCTGAGGAAGCCAGGACGAGCCGTCTTACCCGGTCGCCGCGCCCTTCCAGATCGGCCACGATGCGCTCGAGATCGTCGATATCGCCCAGGACAGGAACGCCGCGGATCGATTGTCCTCGATCGGCCATCGACGGCGAAAGCACGCCAACCGGCCAGATCTTCTTCACCGCGCCGCTTTCGATGCCGCGCAACAATACTTCTGCGTCAGCGGCGCGTCCCAGAAACAATGTGGGATTGGCGTCGGCAACCTTCACGCGCTGCAGGGTTCGCGCATAGTGGAAGTACCTGTAGATGACCCGCAGACCACCCAGGAAAAACATCTGCAGGAACCAGTAGAGAAGAATAGTGATCTTGCCGAAAAAGAACGTGCCGTAAAGATTCGGCGCTACGAGGATGTAGTCGAGCGCGAGCAGCGAAATGGCAAGGACGGTCGACGCCCGAAACAGATTGTAGAGGTCCGGGATTGAGGTGAAGCGCCACTTGTTGCGATGTAGTCCGATGATGAAATAGATGACCGCGGCGTAGAGCAGGAAAAATGGAAGGAGCACGGCCAGCCCTTGCAGCCGTTCGTTGAGGGCCGAACCCTCGAAGCGCATCAGGAACGTGACCACGATCGCGGCAGCGGTGGCCACCAGATCATGCAGGACGATCAGGATTTGGCGCGAGGTGAGACTAGGCAAACGGATCATCTCGGCCCTCGACAGCGCCAAGCGCGAATGAGCCCCGGCAGGAGGTAAACCTCATGACGGGCACCGCGGCGAAAATATTCACGCAGGAGCGCATGCTCAGTAGACGACGTTTGCAAACGCGAGCACAAGCGGAATGCCCACATGGCCCGCCCCGCCGACGACCGTGGCATCCACGCTCTTCGCGGTTCTCGATGTTGGCGGCGCCGTTTTCATCGATGCGATATTCAATTGATCCCCTTTGTGGGCGGATGCGGCAATTATCCTAGCAAATCGCCGCAGACTTCCCCTGGTCTCGTGCAGCAGGCTTAAATGGACAGGTTTCCAATCACTTAGCTAGCAAATTTCGCGAGCCGGGCAACAGTCCATTTCGCGGCAAAATCATTTTGGCGCATGGAAATGTCGGCTATCAGCCGGCCTCGCTGGCGATCAAGGCCGCGCGCACCTCGTTCTCGCTCAACAGTTTTTCGAAGTAGGAAATCGTCCGGATCAATCCATCCCTCAGCCGAGTGCGCGGCGCCCAGGCCAACAGTTCCTGTGCGCGCGAAATATCCGGGCGCCGCTGGCGCGGATCGTCCTCTGGTAGCGGACGATGCACCATGCGCGATCGAGAACCGGTCAGCTCGATGATCGTGGCTGCCAGTTCGACCATTGAGCATTCGCTCGGGTTACCGATATTTATCGGACCCGTTACGCGATCCTGCGTTGCCATAAGTTTTACCAGCGCGTCGATCAGATCATCGACAAACAGAAAGAGCGCGTCTGGGTGCCATCCCCGTAGACTGTCAGATCGCGGCCGAGCAGGGCCCGCGTGATGAAATTGGAAACCACCCGCCCGTCGTTCGGGTGCATGCGTGGACCATATGTATTGAATATGCGCGCGACCTTGATCCTCGAATTGTGCTGGCGCCAATAGTCAAAAAATAATGTCTCGGCGCAGCGTTTGCCTTCGTCATAACAGGATCGAAGGCCGACCGGATTGACGTGACCCCAATAGTCCTCGGGCTGTGGATGAACATGAGGGTCGCCATAGACTTCAGAAGTGGATGCCTGGAGAATTTTCGCCTTTACGCGCTTTGCAAGCCCAAGCATGTTGATCGCGCCATGGACGCTGGTCTTGGTCGTTTGCACCGGATCGCGCTGGTAGTGAACAGGCGAGGCAGGACAGGCGAGGTTATAGATCTCATCGACCTCGACGTAGAGCGCGAACGTCACGTCGTGCCGCATCAATTCGAAATGCTTGTGGTCGAGGAGATGCTCGATGTTCTTCCGGGTGCCGGTAAAAAAGTTGTCGGCGCAGAGGACGTCGCCGCCTTCCGCGAGAAGCCGCTCGCAAAGATGCGAGCCTAGAAACCCGGCGCCGCCGGTCACCAAAATGCGCCGCTGAATATGCATGAGACCCCGATTGGCACCCGAGTTCTATCATAGCACCCGATTGATATGAATAACGCATTTCGCGGTCGGGCCGCGGACCTAAACCTGATCTTTTTTGCTCCGGTTCCGTCGACTCCGTTCGATGGATCGGGTACCGTCAGACCGTAACGAATGGCCCCACTTGCATCGTCGCATAGGGCATGCGAAAGCCCTCCGTCCATCCAACGTGATCACCAATCTGCGTCCAGGATTTTGCGCCGATGCGCCGCACGCTATTATTGCTGGCCAAAGCGGCCATCTCCACCCTGCTGCTCTATTTCTCGCTGCGCTGGGTTAACGTCAGCACATTGGGCGATCGGCTAACGCGCTTGCAGCCGGCCTGGATGGCGCTTGCGCTGTTTTTCCTGACAATTCAGGTCGCCTTTCTTGCGGCGCGCTGGCAGAAAATTGCAGCCGCGTGTGGAGCGACGCTGCCATATGGATCGGCGCTGCAACTGAGCTTCATCGCCACCTTTTTCAATCAGGTGCTGCCATCGACCGTTGGTGGCGATGGCGCGCGCATTTGGTTTTTTGCGCGCAAAGGAGCCGGCTGGGCACGGGCGACCTACTCGGTAC
>JBKPLN010000294.1:0-5039 GCA_046731635.1 Pseudomonadota bacterium
ATGCCATACCTTGCACACAAATCGTCAAGCCGATTGGGACCTGCCGGATGCTTGCGTCGCGCCAATAACAATGTATCGACCAGCCGCTCTCGCGGGATCACAGCGCGATCAGCGCGCTTTAACTCGGCACAGAGAAAAGCGTGATCGAAAGCGGCATTGTGGATCACCAATGGTGCATCCCCGACAAAGGCAAGAAATTGATCCGCAATATCGATAAATCGCCTGTGCTCCTTCAAGAACTCTGCCGATAAGCCATGCACTGCAAAAGCCTCGGACGGTACGTCGCGCTCGGGATTGATGTCGGCGTGGAACGTCGATCCCGTCGGGATGCCGTTCAAGAGCTCGATGCACCCAAGTTCAACGACTCGGTGACCTTGGGTGGGATCGAGGCCAGTGGTTTCTGTATCGAGAACGATTTCGCGCATGAAGACTTTTGCGGCAGAATCACTTGCGTCGTTTAGGCATTGTAGCAATGTGGGCGAGAATATCACGTACTTGAGTGCGCGCGGCAGCAAATCCCCTGGATGTATCCACCACGAAATCCGCCCGTGCGCGCTTGTCGGCGTCCGGCATCTGTTTCGCGAGAATGGTAGCGAATTTTTGCTCTGTCATACCGGGTCGCTCGAATGCACGGGCACGCTGAATTTCGAGCGGCGCGGAAACAACCACTACCGCATCACAACGCCCGTCACCGCCGGTTTCGAAAAGTAACGGAATATCCAGAACGGCCACGCGCGCGCCCTTGCGGGCGGCCTTGTCGAGAAAAGCCTGCTCGGCGCGGCGGACCAACGGGTGCACGATTGCTTCGAGCCTTTCGAGCGCAGCGCTGTCGCCAAGCACCCTTTGGGCCAGTTTGTCCCGATCGACCTTCCCGGCAGTGGTAGTACCGGGAAACGCTGCCTCAATCAGTGGCACCGCCGCACCCTCGTAGAGATCGTGTACGGCCGCGTCGGCGTCGTGCACCGGAACACCTTCTTCGGCAAACATTTTCGCAGTGGCGGATTTTCCCATGCCAAGCGAGCCGGTGAGGCCGAGGACAAACATCGATCAGCCGTCGAGAAATTTGTTCTGCCGCAGAAAGCCAAGCAGGGGCAAAAGCGGCAGACCGAGAATAGTGAAGTAGTCGCCTTCCACTCGCTCAAACAAGTGAATGCCGATGCCTTCCAGTTGATACCCGCCGACGCTAATCATTACCGTATCTGCAGCCATATCGAGGTAGTCATCAAGAAAGCGGTCGGAGAAATCGCGCATCGTGAGCCGCGCAGTATCAATACAACTAAAGAGCATTTCTTCATCGCGCACTAATGCAAGAGCCGAGTGAAGTTCGTGAGTCATGCCGCGCAGTGTTCGCAATTGTTCAGCAGCCTCCACCCGATCAGCAGGCTTGCGCAGACGCTTCACACCGATTGCCAACGTTTGATCCGCGCCCAGTACCAGTCGGCCCGGCAAAGAAGCCGCCACCGCCTCAGCCTTGGCGCGTGCCAAATGGCGGGCTATGGCCGCCGCATCAACAACGCCCGATTCGACCTCAACAGCCTGCTCATCGATCTGGGATGGGCGGATATCAAATCGCAAGCCGGCGGCCGCCAGCATCTTCCCGCGAACGTCGCTCTTGGAAGCAAGCACAAGAGGCTGCGGAGCGAGCCAAAGAGCCATAGTCACGTTACCGGCTGGCGACGCCGTTCACTCAAGAGACGCATGACCGCTGCGGCCGTCTCCTCGATTGAGCGTCGTGTCACATCGATTGTCGGCCAATTGTGTCTGGCGCACAGCCGGCGCGAATAGGAAACTTCTTCAGCGACTGCGGTCTTATCGATGTATTGATCGTCGTCGCGATGAGCTTTCAGCCCGAGCAACCGGTTTTCGCGAATCTGCACGATGCGCTCGGGACTGGCATACAGTCCCACAACCAGCGGCCGCGTAAGCCTCTCTACGGCAGGCGCCAGTGGCACACTCGGAACAAGCGGCACATTGCCCGTTTTGACTCCGCGGTTAGCCAAGTAGATCGAGGTCGGCGTCTTCGATGTCCGCGAGACTCCGACCAGAACCACATCGGCTTCTTCGAGCCCCTCAACGTGTTGTCCGTCATCATGCAACATGGTGAAGTTCAACGCATCGATACGCTGAAAGTATTCAGCATTGAGTACGTGCTGGGCGCCGGCGCGATGAATGGTTTCAGTGCCGAGGTAGGACTGAAACACCCGCAGAACAGGCCCGAGCACAGACATGCAAGGCAGGCCCAACTCCCGGCATTTTTTCTCCAATGCCTGGATCAAGTCCTCTTCGAGCAACGTATAGAGCACAAGACCCGGCGATTCCGTAATTTCTGCCAGGGCGTGGTCGAGCTGCTTTTTTGATCGCACCATGGGGTAGAGATGCTCGACCGCCGAAACATTCGCGTATTGAGCCGCAGCGGCCCGGGCCACTGTAATCAATGTTTCACCGGTGGCGTCGGAAACCAGGTGGAGGTGGAAATAACCCGTTTCAGGCATCTGTATAGTCGGCATATGGCGTGTGGATATCAGTGGAAGAGGCCACGCCTCGACGTTACAGGCAAGCCATCGGCCTTTTGAAGTCCAATATTCGTCCACATGGCTTGCGTCGGGACAATCATCAGCCCTCGGCAGGCAGATGACTGGCGCAATGTGGATAGCCAAGTGGGGACAACCGGGTATAGCCGCTCAAATAGCCCCAAAAAGAGGCACTGAAGCTGTGGATATTACAACACTGGATTAGACCAGATTCTGGATTGGATCTGGCCTTCCAGTGGACAGAATGTTGATCGGAAGGCATGAGTCCAATCAACGCTCCAACAACCACTACAGATTCTTAGAAGAGTCTTTTATGAAAGAAGCCGGATCGGCGAGTGCCGTGGGGAAAAAGCTGTTACGAGTACTCGCCGGCAATCACGAGTCAGTGCCGCCAATCTGGTTGATGCGTCAGGCGGGGCGCTACCTTCCGGAGTACCGTGCAATTCGGGAAAAGGCCGGCGGTTTCCTGAATCTCTGCTTGAATTCTGATCTTGCTTCGGAAGTGACGTTACAACCGGTTCGTCGGTTTGGATTTGATGCTGCGATTTTATTTTCCGACATTCTGGTTGTACCGCTTGCGCTTGGACGCAAGGTCGAATTTCTGGCTGGTGAGGGACCGAAGCTCGAGCCGTTGCGTGACGCCAGGGCTCTTGCAGATGTTCGAGAGACCATCGAGAACGGTGTGGTGGCGCCTGTTTACGAAACGGTCAGTAAAGTAAAGGCGTCGCTCGACGACAGGACCGCCTTGATCGGCTTTTGCGGGGCTCCGTGGACCGTAGCGACTTATATGGTGGCCGGCGAAGCGACGCCTGATCAGGGACCTGCCCGACATTTCGCCTATCGTGACCCGGACAATTTCACACGCTTGATTGACCTCCTCGTGCAGGCCTCGATTGACTATCTGGTGGGTCAACTCAGGGCGGGTGCGGAGGTTGTCCAAATTTTCGATACCTGGGCCGGAGTGTTGGGGCCTGATCAATTCGACCGATGGTGCATCGCTCCCACCCAAAAAATTGTAGAAGGTGTACGCCGTCAGATACCGAAAGCGAAAATTATAGGTTTTCCACGTGGAGCCGGAGCAATGGCCCTACCCTACGTGGAAATGACAGGGGTGAGCGCGTTTGGAATTGACTGGACCTTCGAGCGATCCCTTGCGCGCGATATGCTTCAGTCGCGCGTACCGCTGCAGGGCAACGTCGATCCCCTCGCCTTGCTGGCAGGCGGTACCGCGCTCGACCGTGAGGTCGACGATGTTATGAAAGAACTCGGTAGCGGCCCGCTGGTGTTCAACCTTGGCCATGGCATTTTGCCGGAAACGCCAATTGCGCATGTCGATCGCATGCTCGAGCGCGTTCGCGACTGGAAGTCGCCTGCTCGCCCGAACCCCAGACTGAATTGACTCGATGTATCTGTGGCTAAAAGCATTGCACATCGTGGCGGTCATCGCCTGGATGGCCGGCATGCTCTATTTGCCGCGGCTTTTCGTTTATCACTCGACCGCCAAGCCTGGCTCCGAGCTTTCGGAAACGTTCAAGGTGATGGAGCGTCGACTGCTCAATTACATCATGATGCCGTCGATGATCGTGACCTGGATTGTCGGCATTGTGCTCGTGTTCCAGGGGCAATGGCTCGGCGCCGGATGGTTTCACGCCAAGTTCGTGCTGGTCGTCCTGATGACCGTGGTGCACGGATTATTTGCACATTGGGTAAATGAATTTAGCTTTGATCGTAATCGCCATTCTGAAAAAACATTTCGTATAATCAATGAGTTACCGACCCTGTTGCTCATCGTCATCGTTGTGCTGGTGGTTGTGAAGCCCTTCTAGGTTGCCTGCAGATCCTCTTGCGTGAAGCGGCGGCCCAACATATCTTATTGCGATCCCACCGAACGCAGGCGGATGCATTCGCGTTCCCGGCTCCTATGGTTTGGGCCGGGCGCAGCATCGGGTTCCGGGCTCTTTTCACAAATTCTCGTCACCCAAGACCTGCGATCTCTCTGCTAGTCACACCGGCGTAAGTCCTTGTTCTTTTTCAAAAACTTCGCCGGAAACGCTCCCAAGGACGTATACCCCCAATGCGGGAAATGAAACTCCAGGACCTCAAGTCCAAGACACCTGCCGAACTCGTCGCTTTCGCGGAAGAACACTCGGTCGAAAACGCCAGCACCATGCGCAAGCAGGAGCTGATGTTCGCGATCCTCAAGCAACTCGCTACTCAGGAAGTCGACATCATCGGCGAAGGCGTGGTCGAGGTCCTCTCCGACGGATTCGGCTTTTTACGCTCGCCGGAATCCAATTACCTCTCCGGCCCTGACGACATTTATGTCTCGCCAAGCCAAATCCGCCGCTTCGGGTTGCGCACCGGGGACACGGTCGAGGGCGAGATCCGCAGCCCCAAGGAAGGCGAGCGCTACTTCGCGCTACTCAAGGTCGCGACCATCAATTTCGAGGACCCAGAGAAGGTCCGTCACAAGGTCAATTTCGACAACCTCACGCCGCTCTATCCCGA
>JBKPLN010000295.1:0-2490 GCA_046731635.1 Pseudomonadota bacterium
AAGGAGCAATTGGTGATCCTCAAGCGCAAGCAGAACTGGGTGATGTCCTACATTTATATCGGCACGTTCGGCTCGTTCATCGGTTATTCAGCGGCGTTTCCCTTGCTGATCAAGACGCAATTCCCCGAGCATAGCGTAGGACTTGCCTTTCTCGGCCCGCTGGTTGGCTCGATTTCGCGTCCATTCGGTGGTCTGCTCTCGGACAAGGTCGGCGGCGCGAACGTGACGTTCTGGGTTTTCATCGGGATGGTGTTGGCGGTGCTAGGCGTGATCTACTTCGTGGATCAAAAGAACTTTGCCGGCTTCCTCACCATGTTTCTGGCTCTTTTCACTCTGACCGGCATGGGCAATGGCTCGACCTATATGACGATTCCCGCGATCTTCCGCGCGGAGAGGCTTCACGAAGCCGAGGGCCAGGGCGAGACTGGCCGCGCGCTCGCGCTCAAAGCAGCGGGGCTCGAAGCCGCGGCCGCGATCGGCTTCATCGGCGCAGTCGGCGCCTGCGGCGGCTACCTCATCCCGCGCGCGTTCGGCGCCTCCATTGCCGCAACCGGTGGGCCCTATGTCGCGCTTCAAATCTTCCTGGCGTTCTACATCACCTGCATCGCGCTCAACTGGTGGTACTACATGCGCAAGTCGACGGTCCTTGGCAGAGCGCACGTGTGAGCATGAGCATCAACCGCTTGCAACGACCGCGGTTGGTGGTCGTTGCAACGGAATGGCGGGAATGCGAACGGTCGAGGAGCTCGCTGCGCGGGCTCCCGACCGTTTCGACATTACCGTGATCGGGGGCGAGCCGCACCCGAGCTAACCATCGCGGCAGGGCCGTCGCAGCGTCTTTTAGCATAGATGCCGGGTCGAGCCCGGCAATGACGAGCGGAGAAACGCGATTCACATCTGCCTCGGCCGCGCTCGCTGGCTGCGCAGGCAGTTGAAGAACGGTTGCCTTCTGGCCCTCACGTAACCGTGTTACCCTTGGTGGAAGCCCCGCAGCCCCAGGCGAATACTAGCCCAATTTGCTAGCGTCCGTAGCATAA
Organism: Pseudomonadota bacterium; assembly: GCA_046731635.1. Taxonomy (GTDB): domain Bacteria; phylum Pseudomonadota; class Alphaproteobacteria; order Rhizobiales; family Xanthobacteraceae; genus Pseudolabrys. Next base: position 1,038 of record JBKPLN010000295.1, read on the forward strand.
TTTTTAGCCGGCGGGCTTTGTAGCGTGCCATTGTATGAGCGTTGAGTCTTTCAACCGAAAATGGTGAGAGTACTTTTCCTTTAGGAACAAAATAGACGAGATGCACGACGTTGCCGCTGGCGTCGGTCTCGCTCGTTCCGTGACAGATCACGCGCGACGGCTGCCGCTTCTTGGCGGGCGGCCTCATCGTTGGGAAATTTTTGTTCCTAAGTGTCATGTCGATCGGAACCGTAGCGATAGAAAAAATTGCGTGGCATTGCGTGAAGCCAACTCTTTTTAGGACGCGGACTCGTAAACCAGCAGCCAGATACCGACGTGCATGCGCTGGCCAATGTCCGGGGTAAAGCGGACAAAGCACCCTCAATGAGGGGCAGACCGTTGAGTAAGTGCCAACAAAGGCAAGGACATCAACAGAGAATCTGAAGGTTATGTGACTGGCAACAATTGCCGTCAGACAAGTCTCACTCAGTCACCTCGCCGCGTTTTAAAAGCTGCCCTCGTTTTATGAAATTTGAGAGACCAAGAATTATTTTATCGCGATCGATAAGCAGATTTAAAAAAGGGATTGAAATCAAACGGCGGATACCGTCCATGCTTTCTCCGCACCCTCCCAAAACATGGACGCTCATCTGGAAAACGATCTTTAGAGCGATATTCTATTGAACTCAGCAGTAGCAAAGTTTGTGCTGTTTGGCGCCATAAGGTTGTCTCGTAACGACCAAGTCGTTCAAAGACCTGATTGTCAAGGTTTGTCAGCCGCAAAAATGAGCGCGCAATATTTGTATTGGTCTGATTTGTCTGGGCCCCAGCTGAGTCTATCTTAGTATTTTCCTTGGCTCCTTGCTGCTTACTCATTGGTTTTTCTAACTCGCTTGAATGCAGAAATTTGCGGAAAATACTCAACCTATCCACATCGTATTCACTGGTTGGGCGCGTGTATGGATTCTGAAACGTTTCGGCTTGCATGTTCAGCAGTCCACTCTCGACGATCACAGCACGGCGAAGCCGCCATAGCAGGGAGGCAAGGCGACTGACTAACTGACTCTCGATCGCAGTTTGCGGCGAATAGTCGGACTTTATGGCTCTTTCAAACGCCCTGTAGTCAGCAACATCCTCAAGGGTATCAATGACCGTTTCTGCCGTGAGTCCGTGGCGAATGGCATTTCGCCGCGAGCGGCGTTTACCGGCCTCGGTTCGAGGCCCAGTGCTGTGATTAGCGTTTTGTTGATTAGCGAGGATTTGTTTTTCTGTGGTCATTAATTCTTAGCCGCTATTTCAGTGCTATCAACGGTCATTGATTGAGTCTGCGCATCAACGCGCCCATGCCTTGTATGGGTTTGCTTCCAAAGGTCCTTGGCGATCGCAAGCGCATCGATGTGTAAGTTTTCCCACCAGGTGACTTCGTTACCGGCTTGATGTAGCTGCCTGTGATGGCCGCGGCAGAGCGGTACTG
>JBKPLN010000296.1:0-2083 GCA_046731635.1 Pseudomonadota bacterium
CTCGTTCTCGAACCCCATGATGGAAGGGCCCTAGTGCCGATTCCGGAGAGAAGCACGAGCCCGTGAGCGACATCGACACTGCAGTTGGTGGATAGTCTGAAAGCGCTTGACCCAAACCGGCCGATTAGAGAAGCAGACATGCACTAGTGCGCCGCACATGTCTGCTTTCGGGGGTAAAACGGACATGGCGATTGCATTGCGAAATGTCTGCTTATGACCCAAAGCGGACATTCCACAAGTGCCTCAGTTGGCCGAGTACAATTCCTGAAAACCGAGTTCTTTGGCTGCGGCTCGCCTGCGGACCTTCCCGTAATGCAACCGACCAAGTTCGCGCTGTCCATCAACCTTTCGACAGCCAAGAGCCTAGGTCTGACCGTGCCGCCAGCGCTGATCGCCCGCGCCGATGAGGTGATCGAATAGCGTTCCTTTTTTTGCTGCACTGCATGAGTCCGCTTCTGGCCCTTAGCGGACATGCTCCCGTGCACCGCACATGTCCGCTTTTGGAGTAACAGGTCGTTTTTGTCGATTAACAAAATATTAACGATGCAGCACAAAAATGAAAGGATCGGGGGGAGTGGATCTCGATTGGAGAATCACATGCCCATGTTGATCTTGTCTTACCCCTCACCAACTGCAACAAGTTCACGCTGCCCGCAATGTCGCGCAGTCGCGAACATCAGCCTGATCGAACCCGATCTCGAGCCCCTGAAAGAACGGCGCACCTTTGCGTGCGAAGAATGTGGGTCATCGTATATCTATTTAATTGATCGGACAGCTCCGGCAGCGGGGCGGCACCAGCGCGAGCGCGTCCCGGGGCGCGTCTGGCGTTGTCGTGCTGCTTAGCTATCTCCGACGTTGACCACTGTTGGCTTTAGGCGAATGTCTGCTTTGACCCAAAGCGGACATTCTCGAATTGCTCGGGTGACGCCCGTAGCGGTTATCGTCGCCCGCTTCCGAACCTGTATTCGACCTCAATCTCGATTGGCCCACCCGTGTCGCCGAAGTCGCGCCGCACTTCTTCACGAACTGCGTGACGCGCATCCTCGGATAGCGAGACAAATGCCTGTCCGGACGACCCCGCGCCTTGCTCAAAGGGCTTGAAGTAAGCGTCAAAGGAAGGCAGCGCAAAACGATGAATTTCTCTGCTGATTTCTACGTCCCGGAACGCTGCAGCTTCGAACAGCGATCTCAATTTCTTCTCGTCGCCTAGCGAGAATACACGGGCCGCAGCCTCCGCCAGCGACGGCACATAGCGGGCGATGGCGAGGTTGATGCGGGTGTTGTAGGAGCGTTCTGGAACGGTATTCACCGAAACAGCGGCGCGCCCGTCCGGGCGAAGTACGCGATGAAATTCGGCGAGACCGCGCGGCGGGTCGGAAAAGAACATCAGCCCGAGACTGCATACGACTGCATCGAACGTCCGGTCCGAGAACGAAAGGGCCTGCCCATCCTCAACCGCGACCGATGCGTTCTTTGCCCGCGAAAGGCGTTCGCGCGACCTTTCGACCATTGCAGGCGAAAAATCGGCAGCTGTGACGTGGCCAGTCGGGCCGACAATGCCGAGGGCCGCTTCGGCGGCAAGCCCTGTGCCCGCAGCAATATCGAGGACGCGCATCCCGGGCGCAATGTGGGCCGCGCGTAGCAGAAAAGGTACGAAGTACCTTGTGATAGGTGCGAAGGCTCGGTCGTATCCGGCCGCTGCTTCATTCTTTGAGGTTAGTTCCTCTGCCAATGGCGTGTCCTTTGATCGAGAGGTTGATATTAAGAGCGGAAGGGCGCCAATGAATAGTGCACGTGATGTCCGCTATTGGCCCATAGCTGACATGGTCCCCGATCTAGGGGTCATGACGCTCCAAGTTTGTCCGGCAGGCAAATACTGCCTAGGCTTTGTCACGAGCGCGCAATACGATCGAGCGGAGATGCGGTAAGCTTTGCTCAGCATAAAACATTAAAGGGTGAATGCGGGAGGCCGCCATGCGATTAGTTGCGTGCCTTACGATGTGTTTGATGCTGATCTTGGCGAACGCCACTCAAACGGACGCTCAAGCTCCGTCCGACCCTCAAGCGTACTGTGTGAATCGCG
>JBKPLN010000297.1:0-2370 GCA_046731635.1 Pseudomonadota bacterium
CACGAGGACTTCGCCGACATCAGGAATATTGCCGGCCGAACAGACGGCGAGCGTGCGCCCATAGCGATCTTTGCCTTGCGATGTGCACGCAACGTCACCTTTGGAAACGAGTTCGGCGAGCCGCGTCTTGGCTGCCCGTCCGCATTGCCATTGGCGGCCCTGGGCGTCACGGCAGGTTTGGCGAAGCTCTGGAGCGTCGATCCCGAGCAGCCGGATTTGCTCATCGCCTGCTTTCAGTGAATCGCCATCGACCACATGCACGCTGCCCATCAGGTGTGTCGAGTCCGGCGCGTGCCAAAGCCCAAGGGCGTTCGCGCCGATTGCGGCGGCGACGATGAAGACGCCGACAAAGAGAAGTGCGTCCGACCGCCGAGTAAGGAACTTGCGCGGCGTTCGGGCTAAGGGGCGTCCGCGCGGACGGTCCCATCGCAGCTGATGAACGGTTCCCATGCCACAAGGCTAGGGACAACCCGTTACTGAATGGTTCGCGGGTCCGCCGGGTTTTTAAATGACCCGAGTGTCGCAGTTAGTCGATGTTCGGCGATCGTGCCGCAACGGTATCCGAAACAGGCTGAGGCGGCTCGACCTTTGGCGCCGGTTTGCGCACCTTTCGGGCCGCCGCTGCCCGTCGCTTGGCCGATTGCACGCTTCCCGTCGCGTCAGGCGCGCCAGCGTGGGCCTGAGGCTTGGATACTTGGAAGCTTCCGGTGGCCTGAGCGGTCCCAGGTCTTGCATCCGGCTGGGACGTTTGGCTGACACTGGTGCTTTGAGATGTCTCGATGCTTGGCGCGGGCGGAGGCGCCTCCGCAACTGACGTCGGTTGAAGCGCCTCAATAGCTGAGGTTGGGCCAAGCGCCTCGACGGCCGCGGGCTGAGGCGCCTCAATGGCTGATGTAGGCCGAGGCACTTCGATATGGGTCGCAGGCTGAGACGGCTGCACGCTTCCGGTCGACTCGGGGTCCCCGATTACGGCAGCGAGAGGCGGCGCGGGCAGATTCGCAATCGCCTCCATGATGCTCGGCCACAGCGCAGCCTGTTTCCTGTTCTGCGCGTAGAGGAACAGCCCGCCGAGCACCATGACGATCACGACCAGGATGACCAGCGTGTTGATGGTGGCGTCGGGGTTGGCGCTCCGTTTGTGCGCCGGTTTGCGTGTCACCCGCTTCGTCGCCACCTTTCGCTTTTTCGCCATATCGTGGAGCTCCTCGATGGTGTGGCCAACTCACGGCACTGCACCTCAATGTCGCCTCACACTGTTTCAATACGAACCCGCTCCCGGGCCGCGTTGACCCGGTGCGCAATATCAACAAAGACGCGAATCACTGCGACAAGGTTAGCTGATTCTGGCAGCCGATGTGTGAATGCGGCGCGGCCAAACTCTCTAAGCCGTTGTTCGGTTTGAGACAGTGTGGTCTTATCGCATCGGTATCATGTCGCAGCGTGTATTGATAACGGCGGGCGCCGCCGGCATTGGCCGCGAATTTGCGCGCGCCTTCGTGGCCAACGGGGCAAAAGTGTTCGTCTGCGACATCGACGACAAGGCCCTTGCCGCCATTGCGAAAGAACTCCCTGGTGTGCTCGCAAGCCGCTGCGATATGGCGGTGAGAACTGAGATCGAACGCATGGTCCCTGAGGCGGTCGAGGCGCTTGGGGGCCTCGATGTGCTCATCAACAATGCCGGAATTGCGGGGCTAACGCTGCCCGTCGATCAGATGCCGCCCGACGAATGGGACAAGGTCGTTGCCATCAATCTCACCGCGATGTTCGATGTCTCGCGGTTGGCAATATCCCATCTCAAAAACTCGAAGGCCGGCTGCATCATCAACATGTCGTCGATTGCGGGCCGTTACGGCTTCCCGAACCGCAGCCCCTATGCCGCCACCAAGTGGGGCGTGATCGGGCTGACCAAGACGTTGGCCATGGAGCTCGGCCAGTGGGGCATCCGCGCCAATGCAATCGCTCCCGGCGCAGTCGAGGGGGACCGCATCATTGGCGTTTTTCAGGGGCGGGCGCAACTGAGCGGCCGGTCCATGCAAGAGGTGGCAGCCGAGGCCATGGCCGTGCAGTCGATCAAGTCGATGATCGATCCAAAAGACATTGCGTCGCTTGCGGTCTTCCTCGCTTCGGATGCGGCAAAGTCCATCTCGGGCCAGGTGATCCCGATCGACAACGATCGCTACATGCCTTGAGCGTTCGGAGTCGATCCGGGGCGGAGGGAAGCAGCTAGCGCCAGTTGCCGAAGAAACCGCCGGAAGGTCCGATCGGCCTTGGCGGCCGCGGCGCGCCATCCTGCGACCACCATGACCCATCCTGCTGGCGACGTGAATTAGCATTGTCCGACGGGGTCGGTTTTTTCGATGGCCTATGTTG
>JBKPLN010000298.1:0-4667 GCA_046731635.1 Pseudomonadota bacterium
GTCAACACGTGGTCTGGCATCGGCAGAAACCAGATATCGACGTCGAGTCCAGTTTGGTGGCTGGCGTGGTCGCTCGGCGACGGTCCGCCGCGAGGCTGCGCCAGGTCGCCAACCAGGATACCTTTCCAGCCGGTCGCCTTGGCGGCGGCTGGTGCGAATTTTTCCAAAATGCGGATCAATCTTGGGTGACCCCAGTTCCGGTTGCGCGAGACGCGCAGCTCCTGCCAGTTGGGACCATTGATCGGAAATTCGACGCCGGCGGCAAGACATCCGCGGTGGTAGTGGCCGATCGCCACGGTTCTGCCGATCGAAGGCAACTGCACCGCGCCGAATAGTTGCTTGGCGGTCAGGTTCTTTTCTTTTTCTTGTTCAGTCATCGCCGGCTTCGGGGGTGGTAACGGCAGCGGCGCAGGCGCTGCGACCGCGGCCGTTTGAGCAATCGCGTTGCGCTGGGGAGCAAGCGCGCCGGTAGCGGCTGCCAGGGACAGGACAGATAAGATCACGATTCGAGCGAACATGATGTTTCCGATTTAGCGGCTTCGCATTCGACTGTCAGGTTAAATATCGCGATTGCATGGACGCCGTTGTTCCATTCAGCTAAATGATTTTTATCTAAATTGATGAGTTTGTGCCATCCATGCCGCGTAGCTGGTCACGGAGGGTGTTTGTATTGCGTGCCGTTTCTGCACTCTTTGGCCTGATTCTGGTGCTTGCCAGCGGGCCGGCGGGAGCCGGTATTGTCGTGACAGTGAACAAATCCGCACAGCAGCTCACCGTTGAGGTCGATGGCTCCAGCCGCTATCGCTGGCCCGTCTCGACGGGACGCTGGGGTTACAACACGCCCAACGGCAGCTATCGGCCGCAATGGCTGGCGCGCAAATGGTTCTCGCGCAAATACGATTGGTCGCCGATGCCTTATTCGATCTTTTTCAATGGGGGGTACGCGATTCATGGCAGCTACGAGGTCTCTCGCCTCGGACGACCCGCCTCGCACGGCTGCATTCGCCTCCACCCGAAAAACGCCGCGGTATTATTCGCGCTCGTGCAAGATCGTAAGGACGACACGAGTATCGTCGTTACCGGCCACGCCCCGGTGCAACGGGAACGCCTGCGCGAGGAAAGTTCGCCCGACTATTCCGGCCAGGGCGTCGAAGACAATTTCAATAACCCTTGGGGCGGCTATCGCGCATATCCGAATTGGCAATATTGGCGTTAGTCTTTCGCGTAGCGCGGGCTAGACATCCACCTTCAGCGCCGCAATGAACGCTTCTTGCGGAATGTCGACCTTGCCGAATTGCCGCATGCGTTTTTTGCCTTCCTTCTGCTTCTCCAGAAGCTTGCGCTTGCGCGTCGCGTCGCCGCCGTAACACTTTGCAGTGACGTCCTTGCGAAAGGCGCGCACTGTCTCGCGCGCGATGATCTTGCCCCCGATCGCGGCCTGGATCGGCACCTGGAACATGTGCGGAGGAATCAGCTCCTTCAGCTTTTCCGCCATGGCGCGTCCGCGGCTTACCGCGCGGGTCCGGTGCACCAGCATCGCCAGCGCATCGACCGGCTCGCCGTTGACCAGCATCTGCAACTTAACGAGGTCGGCCGGCCTGTAATCGGTGAGGTGGTAGTCAAACGAGGCGTATCCGCGCGACACCGATTTCAGCCGGTCATAGAAATCGAACACCACCTCGTTGAGCGGCAAATTGTATTTCACCATTGCGCGGTTGCCGACGTATGTGAGCTCCTTCTGCTCGCCGCGGCGGTCCTGGCACAGCTTGAGGACCGAGCCGAGATATTCGTCAGGCGTCAGGATCGTGGCCTCGATCCACGGTTCCTGCATTTCCTCGATATGATTTGGATCCGGCATGTCGACCGGATTGTGAATCTCGAGCTCCTTCCCGTCGCTCAGCTTGATCTTGTAGATGACGGATGGCGCGGTTGCGATCAGGTCGAGGTTGAACTCGCGCGACAGGCGTTCCTGGATGATCTCAAGGTGCAGCAGTCCGAGGAAACCGCAACGGAACCCGAAGCCGAGGGCAGCGCTGGTTTCCATCTCGTAGGTAAAACTCGCATCGTTGAGCCGCAGCTTGCCCATCGCCGCGCGCAGGTCCTCGAATTGCGCGGCATCAACGGGGAAGAGCCCGCAAAACACGACGGGGACAGCGGGACGAAAGCCGGGCAACGCCTTGTCCACGGGGTGGCGATCGTCGGTTATGGTGTCGCCGACGCGGGTATCCGCCACTTCCTTGATTGAGGCCGTGAGCATGCCAATTTCGCCGGGACCGAGTTCATCCACCGGCTGAAGCTTGGGTGTGAAGACGCCGGTGCGATCCACGTCGTATGACGCATTAGTGCCCATCATGCGGATGCGCTGGCCCTTCTTCAAAACGCCGTCGACGATGCGCACCAGCACCACCACGCCGAGATAGAGATCGTACCAGCTGTCGACGAGCAGCGCCTTGAGCGTCGCGTTGCGGTCGCCCTTGGGCGGCGGCAGCCGGGTTACGATGGCTTCGAGCACTTCCGGCACGTTCAGCCCGGTCTTGGCGGAAATCTCGATCGCATTGCTGGCGTCGAGCCCGATCACATCCTCGATCTGCTGCTTGACCTTGGCCGGCTCGGCGGCCGGCAGATCGACCTTGTTGAGCACCGGCACAATCTCGTGGCCGTTATCGATCGCCTGATAAACGTTGGCGAGAGTCTGCGCCTCGACGCCCTGGCTCGCGTCCACCACCAGCAGGGAGCCCTCGCAGGCAGCGAGCGAACGGTTGACCTCGTAGGCGAAGTCGACGTGGCCGGGCGTGTCGATCAGATTGAGGACGTAATCCTTACCGTCGCGGGCCTTGTAGTTCAGGCGCACGGTCTGCGCCTTGATCGTAATGCCCCGCTCGCGCTCGATATCCATGGAATCGAGCACCTGTTCCTTCATCTCGCGCTCTTCCAGCGCGCCGGTGAGCTGAATCAACCGGTCCGCAAGCGTCGACTTGCCATGGTCGATATGCGCGACAATGGAGAAATTGCGGATGTTCTGGATCGGGGAGGCCGTCATGGCGCGGCAGATAACACCGGGATTTAGCGGCGGCAAGGAGACAAGACGCACCTAGATCCGTTCATCCCCGCGAAGGCGGGGACCCAGGTTCTTTTCATGAGCATTCTGGATTCCCGCTTTCGCGGGAATAAACGGAGGATGCGGAACTGCCAACCCAAGTACAGCTCCGAAACGATAGTCTCAGTACCGGTATAGATCGCTCTTGAACGGGCCAGCCTGCGGCACGCCAATATAAGAGGCCTGCTTGTCGGAGAGCTTTGTGAGCTTCACGCCGATCTTGTCGAGGTGCAGGCGCGCGACTTTCTCATCGAGCTGCTTGGGCAAGGTGTAAACCTGATTCTTGTACTTGCCGGGATTGGTCCACAACTCGATCTGCGCCAGCGTCTGGTTGGTGAAGGACGATGACATCACGAAGCTTGGATGTCCCATGGCATTGCCGAGATTCACCAGCCGGCCTTCCGACAGCAGAATGATGCGCTTGCCGTCGGGAAACTCCACCTCGTCCACCTGTGGCTTGATGTTATGCCATTTGAAATTTCGCAGGGCCGCGATCTGAATTTCGCTGTCGAAGTGGCCGATGTTGCAGACGATCGCGCGGTGCTTCATTTTGCGCATGTGTTCGAGCGTGATGACGTCCACGTTGCCGGTCGCAGTGACGAAGATGTCGGCACGCGGCGCGGCATCCTCCATCGTCACGACTTCGTAACCTTCCATAGCCGCCTGCAGCGCGCAGATCGGATCGACCTCGGATACCATGACGCGGCATCCCGCCTGGCGTAGCGAGGCTGCCGACCCTTTTCCGACATCGCCGAAACCGGCAACCATCGCGACCTTGCCGGCCATCATGACGTCGGTGCCGCGGCGAATTCCGTCGACGAGCGACTCGCGGCAGCCATAGAGGTTGTCGAATTTCGACTTGGTGACGCTATCGTTGACGTTGATCGCCGGAAACATCAGACGGCCTTCCTTGGCCATCTGATAGAGGCGGTGGACGCCGGTCGTCGTCTCTTCGGTCACGCCTTTGATTGCCTTGGCGGTCTTGCTGTACCAGCCGGGCCGCTCTTTCAGCCGTTTCTTGATGACGGCGAAGAGGACCTCTTCTTCCTCGTTGCCCGGATGTTCGAGCACGCCGGCATTGGATTCGGCCTGAATGCCGAGATGGAGCAGCAGCGTGGCATCGCCGCCATCATCGAGAATCATGTTGGGTCCGCCGCCGTCGTGCCACTCGAAAATGCGGTGCGTGTAATCCCAATAGTCCTTCAGGCTCTCGCCCTTGACCGCGAATACTGGCACCCCCGCATCCGCCATGGCTGCGGCAGCATGATCCTGAGTCGAGTAGATGTTGCAGGACGCCCAGCGTACGTCGGCGCCAAGATGCGTCAGCGTTTCGATGAGAACCGCTGTCTGGATTGTCATGTGGAGCGAACCGGCGATTCGCGCGCCGCGCAACGGCTGCTGCGGTCCGTACTCCTCCCGCGTCGCTATCAAGCCCGGCATTTCGGTTTCCGCAATATTGATCTCGTTCCGGCCCCAGGCCGCGAACGAAATATCTTTGACGACGTAGTCGCCGGCCTTCGTCTTTGGCTTGGCAGCGGTCATGGCAATCCTTCGACAGGCACGAATTGGG
>JBKPLN010000299.1:0-3680 GCA_046731635.1 Pseudomonadota bacterium
CCATTGCCACGCTTGATTGAGATCGTGCCGCCCGGATGAGACCACGTGCCAATCCAGTCGGCCGCCTTGGGCGAGCCCATCGGCTCAAGTGGAGTCAGTGATGAGCTTGGGAGCCAACCGACCGTCCAGTTCTGTTTTCGCGTATGAAATGATTGATACGAAGCACAGGTGAAGGCGCCCTGCGCCCGACCCGTCAATACGACATCCCCTGGAACGAGGTACACTTTTTTGCGGCATGCATCTTTATCCGCAGGACAGGCGGCGTCATCATCCGAACCCTTCACGAAATTGACTTGCGGGCGCACCGATATTCGCGAGGCGACGAGGGGTCTCTTCACGTCGAAATCGACGCCCCGGCAGGCGTTCGGATCGGAATCCGCAAGCGCCGGCAAAGCAAACGAGGCTATGCACCCAAGTACCAGCATCGGGTTGAAAGCCGCGATCGGCCCGAGGCACCCAATGCCTTTCATGGCGAAACTCCCCCAATCCCCACGCCAATTTGACAGGGCTAGCGTATTTCGCGGCAAGCTTTTAGCATAAACGGAATCGGCGGGCTGTTGGACAGGGGCTGGAGGGAAGCTATGAAAAGGCAAGCGGTGCTGGTGGCGGTGCTCGGCTTGATGCTCACCTCATGCGGCGTTTACGGTCACAAGGGCAATGACGTCGGCGGGATTATCCCATGGTCGCCGGAAGCCGAGCGCGGAGCCCTCGACATCGCTCAGGGCAATTGCGGACAATTCAATAAATACGCCGTCATCACGAGTATTCATCGGATGTACGGCGATTACATTTCCTATGCGTGCTGGTGGAAGCCGCCGACGAGCCGACGCGGTTACACATTTAATTGATGATGCGAGCGAGGCCATCGACTCTTGCACCGTTGGTTGTTGCCTGCGCTCTTTCGCCAGCGTCCGCACTCCCGCTCGATCTCAATTCATTCCGTGCCCAGCACGGCAGGCCCCCGCTGTCAGCCAGCGGAGCGCTAACCGGCGCTGCGTACAGTCACGCGCAAAACCTCGCCGCGCGGCAACGTCTCGACCATGCGGGTTTCCGCCAGCGCGTATCGCTGACCTCCGGAGCGGCGGCCGAGAATGTTGCGTACGGTTGCGCGACCGAAGATTGTGTCATCCGCATGTGGGCCAGATCGGGTCGGCACCGCGCCAATATGTTGCGGCGGGATGTCAAGAGTTATGGCATTGCCTCGGCGGTCGGCGCCAACGGCAAGCGCTATTGGGTGCTCGAGCTGGGAAACTAGAATTCTAGAAGAATTTGACCGGCGTCCCGGTGATGGTCGGGATCGCCACCATCGCCACAACCCCGATCACGAAGCCGGCCAGACGCGCGCCCATCGTCACCATCTGCCCTGTGGCTGTGCGCCCAAGCAGATAATTTCCCCCGTCGAACAACCCGCCGGCGATCAGGATCCAGAAATACGGCTTGATCACAGAATTCTGGAGCTGCGGCGCAAGAACAAGGCCTAGACCGGCCAAGGCGCCAATCAACACCATGTATGCAAGGAAGATTCGATCAATCGTCATGAGCGCCCCCCGATCTGTTGCCTCATACTAGCAGCAATTTCTCGGCTGGATCGGTATCAGGCCCGAAACGGAATGCGCTCTACTTTTTCTCCAGCATCAGGTGGCCTCGCTGGCCGATCACGCGTTGTGCTGCGTGGGCAAAGCGCGCGAGCAGCCACGGGAGTGTGACCTCAAGGCGCACACCCGCCTCATATACATCGATGGTGCCGGACGCGCGTTGCCCAAGCGCGGCGACCCGGAAGGTCAAACGGTCGTCAGTCCAGACCTCTTCCTCAAGCGACAATAGCCAGGCGAACTCGGTCTTGGCGCGGCCAAGCCCGTCCTTGATTCGCCGCAAGGCCTCATCCTTACCGAGGCGGTGGGGAATAACGACGATAAGCGGTTCCGACATTTCAGCGATATCCTCCAGATCCTGGCCGGCATGTGGGGACGATGCCGGCCCGGGAAAAGGGTTTGCGCCCGATCGTTGGCCCGAAAGAGACCCGGCTCCAGCCAACGGAACGTCTAAATGCGAATGGCTGGGTTAAATACCCGGCCATCTCGTTACAACTCGATGCAAAGAACGTTCAGGGACGTTTCTCGTTTTTGGCCGCCCGCATTCCCTGGCTGGTCGCATCCTGTTCGCACATGTAGGCGCCGGTTTTCGTCTTGCCGTACGTCTTGTTGCCCGAGAAGTGATAGATCTTTGAATCTGTGTTGGCCCAAACAACAGTGCCTGCGCCGCAGCGGAATCTGGCCTGTGCCTCGGTCTGGTACTGGTTCGCGCCAGTCGGCGTCGTTGACGCCGGTCGGGCCCCGGTCGTCGCCGCCGGACCGGATGGAGGCGTCGTCGGCGCCGTCGTGGTTCTGGTCTGGGCAGGTGGCGGAGCCATTGGAGCGGGTGCCGGCTGCGCAACCGTTCCGCCAGCGCGGCACTGAGTTACATAGGCCTTCTCGGTTACTCCCTTGGCCTGATTGTCGGCCTTGTTGGCACGCCATTCATCGCGGCATGCCTTCGCCGTTTTCTGTCCCGCCGCGGCCGGCGCTGCTGCTGTTGTCGTCGCCGGCTGGGCGGGCTGCGCGGCGCTTGTGCCCGCACGGCACTGGGTGACAAAGGCCTTCAGGGTTATGCCCTGGGCCTGGTTCGCATCCTTGTTAGCCCGCCATTCTGCCTCGCAGGCCTTGACTGTCTTTTGCTGCGCAAGGGCCGGAAAAGACAGAATTGCCGCGCCGATAACGGCGCAGCTGATCGCAATGATGGTTCGCATGTGTCAACTCCTGGCTTGACGCCGGCAGCGACTACGCCGCCCGCTCACACTTTTTCATGAAGCTGGTTTTTGCCGCTCCCGAGAGCGGCTTGCCGTCCTTGCTGACGGCTTTCGATTCGCACGCATCCTCCTTGCACTTCTTGATGAAGCTCGTCTTGGCCGCGCCGGTCAGAGGCTTGCCTTCCTTGCTGACGGCCTTGGTGGCGCAGGACTGCGCCATCGCAGTCCCGACTGAAAAAGAGGTAATCAGGAGAGCAACGAAAATACGTTTCATTATTACCTCCATATGTTGCAGTGCGTTTGAACGCATCCACAGGCACCTTGGAAAAAAACTGTCGCACGCCGCAATGCGGGGTTCCGCGAGCAACCAAACTCCGCAATTGTCGAAGAGTTCCGCTCGGTCGGCAGGATAATTTTCTAGGAACTGCCGGCTCGCCGTGAAATTGGACCGTAGTCCAACAGGGGATAACCGCGGTGCGGCGGTCTTATTGATCGGTCCCGTTCTTCTTCAAAACGGCGGCGCTCTCTTCCCGGGAATCGATCATCGCGCTCATGATGGCGTCGATCAGCGTCGGGCCATGCAGCGGCTTGGTGAGGAAGGCCTTCGCCCCTGATGCCGCGCTTCGCTCGCGAATGCCTGCGTCATCGAATGCCGTGATGACGATTGTGGGAATCTTTTTGTCAATGCGGTTGAGGTACCGTTGCAGATCGAGCCCGCTGAACTCCGGCATATGCACGTCGACGATGAGACATTCAGGCAAGCCGCGGCGCATGGAATCGATGAATTCCCGTGCCGAGCCATAGGTCGCCGTCTCAAATGATGATGCCTCAAGCAGGCGAGCCAAGGCGGTACGCACCGCCGGCTCGTCGTCGACAATCGCAACCCGTATGGGGG
>JBKPLN010000300.1:0-2186 GCA_046731635.1 Pseudomonadota bacterium
GGATAGGTTTTGCCGTTCCAGGCAAAGCCATCGACCAGCACCAAGACCCGGTGCATCTGTCCGTTCCATTCGCGTACTAGCACGGTGCCGGGCCTCAGGTCGGTCGTGCGTCGGGCCAACTTGAGAGCACGGTGTCCAGCGTCCTCGGGCGACACCGACCGGTCGAGCAGCCGTTGGCTCTCACCATCGAGGTCGCCCAAGAGATCAGCTTGTAGCCGGTAAGCCAGCACTCGGAACAACAGGTGCCGGGGCAGGTGAGGGGGCGCCCGTCGTCCGAATACGGTGTGCCAGCGGCTCCGAAGGCCGCCGGCATCGAGGTCGCGCAGATGCGCAAGCTCGACCTCAATTGCGCGTCGTTCCCGCTTGGCCGAATCGATCTTCACGCGGGGCATAGCGCTCGGGATGAAAAGCGCTTGGACTTGCGCCCAGGCTTGCTGCTTCCGGCAGCGATGATCCGGTAAACCCGACCACCATCGACCTTGTTGGAAGCAAGATTCAGCTTCAGGCGCTTGCGCACCACGCCGGCCAGGAAACCCCGCACGGAATGCGGCTGCCAGCCCGTAGCTTCCATCATGGCGGCAATCGTTGCCCCTGCAGGTGATTGCAGCATGGCAATGACACGAGACTGTTTCGACCCCGCCTCGGCCTTATCGGTGCGCTTGGGCTTGGGCATCGGCTGCGGCGACGGGGTTGCGGTCGTCGCTTCGATACGTGCTGGCCGGGGTGAGCGTTTCTTGGCAGACTTTGACATCGAGATCCTCCGTTCGGTTTGCGGCGCGCCGCACCACCGAAGCCCCACCTCGGCAGCCAAGCCGGCGGGGCAGGATCTCGGAACGCCCTCAGCGTCCGGACTGGCAGACACTACCGCTCCAAACGCAGCCGAATGCCAGTCCTTTCTGGATAATCTTATTGCTCAGTTTGGAACATTGAGTCTGGGAATGATCCGATGGAGTCAAAAGCTGGGCCGAACATCAGACTTCTAAGCTGAGGGTCGCTGGTTCGAATCCAGCCGGGGTCGCCAATCTTTTCAGCGACTTAGCATCTTCGGTGAGCCGGTGCCCGTGTTGCATCATGCAACAAACGTTCTCGTTTATTTCCGGGCATTTCCTGACATTCCCACGGAGTACCGGCAACTCCATGCAACACGGCTGCAACACGGCTGGGGCCACATGCAGCCGGGTTCGAGATCAGAAATGACGAGTCGATTCCGGGCCGCCATGAAATTTACGGGAAATTTATTTGTGACAACGGCGCGGGATCGGTTGAGTAGAGGGACGTGCGCAGCCGCCGTTTTCTTCCTTTCGTTTGACGGCGGTTGATGAATCCTCCAACTAGCACAAGGGCCCCGCAAGGGGCCCCTTTTTTACTTGTGGCGGGTCCGGTGCATATCTTTTTACTGAGTCGGGTATCGCATAGACCGAATAGCCCCGAAGATCGACACTTTATACTGCGGACAGTCGATCTCATCCCCGGCTGTTCCGTAGGCCCCTGTTCGCGGGCCCAATTGCCCCGTACCCCCGTGGTCCCGGACAGTGGAAGAGCCGCATACGCCGCGGCTCTTTCACTTCAGCGAATGGATCTGCATCTCACAGAATTTCAATGACCGACGCGCTCGTGCGGCCAAAAGAAAGGGCCAGGCCGATGTGAAACCAACCTGGCCCTAACGACCGCGCTTCTAGGGCGTCATCTTTCCCGAGCGCAGTCCTGAAACCAACGGTTTGCAGAGTTACTCAGTTGCACCGCTTAAAAATTATCCTACCGCACTAGACCGAATGGCTCCGGAAGAGCAATACTGAATAAGCGGACAGTCCATTAGCCCCCCAGCCCGCGACTGGTCCGCAGTAGGGACCGCCGAAACCTTCCACGGGTGACGGTCCCTATCTTTGTGAGACTATCCGCACAGAACAGTCGAAAACCGAGACACGGCGGCGATTCAACTCGCTCGCGAAGCGGAGGAGTTTGCGGAGACGATGCGGCGCACCAGTCGTATTTACTCGAACCTTGCGGGTTAGAAAAAGCTGAATTGCGAACTCGGCCTGGAGGGCCATGTTTCAAAGAAGCTCGACTCACCGTATAAATCGGGGCCCTCAAAAGCCTGGTTGAAAATCAAAAATCCGAACGCACCAGCAGCAACGCGCGCCATAGATGGAACGTTCTAGGAGAAAAGGACCTAGCACTCATGCCCT
>JBKPLN010000301.1:0-2815 GCA_046731635.1 Pseudomonadota bacterium
CCGTCAAGCAGAGTTGGTACAACCATCTCCGGATTGAGCATCCTATAGCTTGGGTCGAATTGGTCTCCCTTGACCAAATCGAGCGAGGTCGTTTCAGCGACCAACCCTTTCAGATGCAGTGCGATCCGCACGCGAAACGAGGCTTGTGATCGCCAGTAGGTGTAAAGCTTCATGCCATGCAACCTCCCATTATAATCGTTCTAAAAGCCGGTATCATAACTTGCTGTTCTAGGATCAAATCGGCAATCCGAGCATCGCGCGCCTCAACGGGCAAGGAGGAGCACGATACTGTTCCAGGGTGGCTCGAAACCTAGATGTTTACACTCGCTGAGTTAGACAACGTGATTCCGCTGGTTCGCGCGATCGTCCCGCCGACGTCACAATATGCTTGGCCTTTGCTCAAGGCGCAGACCGGTGTGGAAATCGTAGTGAAGCACGAGAACCACACGCCCATAGGTGCCTTCAAGCTGCGCGGCGGAATTGTCTATTTTGACCGACTCAAGCGCGCGAAGCCGCAGGTGCAAGGGATCGTGACCGCCACGCGCGGTAACCACGGCCAATCGCTGGCTTTCGCCGGAACGCACGCCGGCATTGCTGTGACGATCGTAGTGCCGCACGGTAACTCGACTAAGAAAAACGCAGCGATGCGCGCATTCGGCGCCGAGCTCATCGAGCATGGTCGAGACTTCGACGAGGCAAAGGAGGCCGCCATTCGGATCGCGACCGAGCGCGGGCTCGAATATGCACCTTCCTTCCATCCAGATTTCGTAATTGGCGTTGCAACTTACGCGCATGAGCTGTTTAGCGCGGTCGGTAATCTAGACACCGTTTATGTACCGATCGGCCTAGGCTCCGGGATCTGCGGAATGATCGGCACGCGCGACGCCCTTGGGCTAAAGACAAAAATTGTAGGCGTGGTGGCCGAGGCCGCGAGCGCCTATCATCAGTCATTCACTGCGGGCCGCGGGGTGGCGACGAACTCCGCATTGACATTCGCCGATGGAATGGCGGTGCGCGTGCCCGATCCGACAGCCCTCGAAGTTATTCGCAAGGGCGCTGAACGAATTGTCCAAGTGTCGGACGATGAAATCGCCGAGGCGATTCGGAGCATCTATAGTGCGACCCACAACTGCACCGAGGGCGCCGGTGCCGCGGCGTTGGCAGCGCTGACCAAGGAGCGCGTTCGGCTGCAAGGGCGGCGGGCAGCCGTCATCCTAACCGGACAGAACATCGATCGCACATGGATGCAGACCGTGCTGGCGGGAGGAACTCCCAAAGTTTGCTGATGGACCATCTGGATCCTTGCAGGCCCCTGAGTTCTTCGAGCAAATAATGTCCTCGCACAAGCTTCCGAACCCTGCGGAAAGAGCCCATTATGCTGAACCGGCGAGCGGAAGCGTGATCTTGAAGCAGCTCGGCGCGTCAGGCTTGGCCTCGGCGACTGCATCTCCCCCATGCAGTCGCGCGATCTGGCGAACGAGCGACAGGCCGAGCCCAGCGCCTTTTTGATCACCGGTGAGGCGATAAAACGGCTCAAACACCTGCGCGCGCTGCGAGGACGGGACGCCGGGCCCGCCATCGGTCACCTCGAGCACGATCATGGCGCCCATACGACGCAGGTCAACCCGCACCGGCGGCTTGCCATGACGCTCGGCATTCTCGAGGAGGTTGCGGATCATCCGGCGCAGCAAACGGGGGTCGCCGTGGATAGTGACCGGCTCGCCTTTGAGTTCGCAATCATAGCGGGCGCATTCCTCGGCGGCGAGCGCGAGCAGATCGACCTCTTCGCTTGTTTGCAACGTACCGATCGCCTCGATCTTGCTCGCCAGCAGGATTTCGTCGATCAGCCCGTCGAGCTCGGCGATGTCGCGCTTCAAGTCGGCGGCGTACTTCGGGTCGGGCTTCGCCTCCATCAGTTCGATGCCGAGCCGGATGCGTGACAGCGGCGTGCGCAATTCATGCGAGGCATTCGCAAGTAGCATCCGATGGGCGGCGACGAGCTCCTCGATGCGTCCGGCCGCGCGGTTGAAGCTTCCGGCGAGCCGCGTGACCTCGTCGCGGCCTTCGACCTTGACCCGCGTAGACAAATTGCCGGCGCCGAGCGTCTCGACGCCGGCCTGGAGCCTCTCCAACCGACGGGTGAGTCCACGCACCACCGGAAAGGCGCAGACCGCAACCGCAAATGCGATCACGCCGAGAAACAGCACGAGGCCGATCGCGGGGTTGCGATGACGCATAGGCGCGCGCACCACCACCCAGCGCAGATCGGGCAAACGAAAGCTCCAGGCCGGCCCGCCGGGACCATGGATCCAACCGCCCTCGCCGACCCGCGATGGCGGTGGCAACGGGCGTCCGGTAAATGCGATCGGCCGCAAGTCAGAATCGAATAGCGCAAGGTCGGCGTTGACCCGTTTCGCCAGTCGATCGAGGGCCTGCTGCTGCACGGCCTGGGGCGCATCAACCGATGGAAGCGACGCACCCGCGAGTTCGCCAGCCATCTCCAGCGCCTGAGCAAATGGCGACGTGGCCGAGCTAAGCCGCCACAGGGCACCGGCGATCACCACGACCAGCAATAGCGCCGCGATGATCGTCAGGTAAATCTTCTGATAGAGGCGTCGCATGCGCGCGCCTTCTCAGTCCTGCGCCTTGGCAAACACATAGCCTGCGCCGCGCACGGTGATCACCCGGCGCGGCTTCTTCGGATCGTCCTCGATAGCGGCGCGGATGCGCGAGATATGCACGTCGATTGAGCGATCGAAGGCGTCGAGCCGCTCGTTCTTCATGAGATCCATGATCGCCTCGCGCGACATGACGC
>JBKPLN010000302.1:0-1719 GCA_046731635.1 Pseudomonadota bacterium
ACGCAGTTCTGCCTGAGGGACACAACGGGGCATGGCTGACGGTATTTACCCTTGAAACGATCATCTACGCGGTACCGCATTCATCGTGATGCTGATGGTCAAGGACCATCACGTGCATATCTATCGCACCGCTGCGTGCACCGACCATCTGACGGGCCTGCTAAGCCGTCCGGCCTTTATGGAGAACGCGCTTACCCTGTGCGCACAGCAGGCGAGACGCGGCGAGCCCGTGGCCCTGCTCATGTTCGATCTTGATCACTTCAAATCGATCAATGACCGTTTCGGCCACGCCGCGGGCGACGAGGTTTTGCGTGTTTTCGGACAGGTCGTGCGAGCGAGCACGCGTGCCGACGACATCATAGCCAGGTTCGGTGGTGAAGAGTTTATCGCGATCGTTCCAGGAGGCCTGGAGAGCGCCAACAAAATCGGCGAACGCGTTCGATCGAGCTTTGAGTTTTCGGGGGCGACGGTCGGTGCCCACGGTATTGGTGCCACCGTCAGCATCGGCGCCGCTATTGCTTACGAGCCGGTCACGGCACTTGAGTCCCTGATCGGCCGTGCGGATGCGGCGCTCTACCGTGCGAAATACACCGGCAGAAACCGTCTCTGTGGCCGAAGAAGAAATGGCGAACGAGCGAACTCGTCTCATCGCCGCGGCCCGCCGGGCAAAACCGGTAGGCGCTGGGCTTTTTGCCCGATGGTCGCGGCGCAAAGCGGCTTTCTGACCGCGATTTCAGTTCGCCACCCAGTCCCAGTCCGCAACGTCTCGTTTACCCTGTTCGCGGTACGATACGGGAATGCGGGGTACGGAAAGCCATTCCGAGACGCTTTCGCTTGAATTCGATGCCGCGCGGGCAGGCGCCGCTCTGGCATGCGCCTATTCCAACTCGGCTGAATTCGACGCGGCGCTGATCGCCGCTCGGCGTGCTGCCGGCGTCTATGGCCCCAAGCGGCATCGACGCCAAATGATTGCGACTGCTACCGTGATCGCAGCCGGACTTGTCCTCCTGGCCTTTTTGATCGGCTGATCGGCTTCAAAAGAAAAAGGACGCCCCTTGCGGAGCGCCCGAAAGTTGCATCGCTAGGAACGCTTACGCCGAATAGTACATTTCAAATTCAACCGGATGCGGCGTGTGCTCGAACCTGATCACTTCGGTCATTTTCAGGTCGATATATGAATCGATGAAGTCATCGTCGAACACGCCACCGGCCTTCAAGAACGACCGGTCCTTGTCGAGGTAACCAAGTGCCTCGCGCAGACTGCCGCAGACTGTGGGGATCTCCTTGAGCTCGGCCGGCGGCAGATCATAAAGATCTTTGTCAACCGCATTGCCCGGATCGAGCTTGTTCTTGATGCCATCCAGGCCGGCCATCGTCATTGCCGCGAACGCGAGATACGGATTGGCCAGCGGATCGGGGAAGCGGACTTCAACGCGCTTGGCCTTCGGATTGGCCGTGTATGGAATACGGCAGGAGGCCGAGCGGTTGCGCTGCGAATAGGCGAGCAGCACCGGTGCCTCGAAGCCCGGCACCAGCCGCTTATACGAATTTGTCGTCGGGTTGGTGAAGGCGTTGATTGCCCGTGCATGCTTGAGAATGCCCGCGATGTAGGACAGGCACATCTCCGAAAGATCCGCATACTTGTTTCCGGCGAAAGAGGGCTTGCCGCCTTTCCAGATCGACTGGTGACAGTGCATGCCCGAGCCGTTATCGCCGTAG
>JBKPLN010000303.1:0-10829 GCA_046731635.1 Pseudomonadota bacterium
AGTTCGTCGATTCCGTCCGCGATCTCGTGCTCGTCGAGAATGTGGACATCTTCCTGCGGAGCACCCGCGCGACCGAACACCTCGTGCAGGGACAACACCGCGTCGTTGCAGGGGTGATAGGCGTAGTGGCAGGTCGGCCGATAGATCGTCTTGCGCCCCTTGCGCAGCGTGAAGTAGTCGGCGATCGAGATCGATTCGTTGTGGGTAACGAGAAAACCCAACTGTGCCTGCGCCGTCGGCGTCCACGAGCGCACGCGCGTGTTGGCGCCCGGCTGCAACAGGTAGATCGCGGCTCCGCAACCCGTTTTGTGCTTGCAGGCGTTCGGCGGCAGCCATTTTTCGTGCGTGCCCCAGCCGAGCTCCGCCGGCTGCAGGCCTTCGGAAATGAAGCCTTCAACCGACCAGGTGTTGACGAACACGTTCATCGGCTTCGGGTGCTTGGCGCGCTGGGTATCGCGCTCGGCGATGTGGATGCCTTTGATGCCGGCCTTTTTGGCCAGCCGCGCCCATTCCTCGCGCGTCTTCGGCTCCTTGAATTTCAATCCGACGTCATGCGCGATGGTGAGCAGGGCTTGCTTGACGAACCAGGACACCATGCCGGGATTGGCGCCGCAACAGGACACAGCAGTGGGACCGCCGGGCCGCTTGCGGCGCGCGTTAAGAATCGTTTCGCGCAGCGCGTAATTCGATCGCGCTTCGGGGCCGAGCTTGGTGTCGAAATAAAAGCCTTTCCAGGGCTCCACCACGGTGTCGATATAGAGAGCGCCGATTTCGCGACACAACTCCATGATGTCGAGCGAGGACGTGTCGACCGACACGTTGACGCAAAAGCCTTGACCGCCGCCGGCCGTGAGCAGGGGCGTGAGCAAGTGGCGGTAGTTATCCTTCGTCACGGCCTGATGGATGAAACGGATGCCGCGCTGATCGAGCAGCTTGCGGTCTTTGTCCTCGGGGTCGATGACCACAAAGCGCTTCTTGTCGTAAGCGAAGTGACGCTCGATCAGCGGCAGGGTGCCCTTGCCGATCGAACCGAAGCCGATCAATACGATGGGCCCGTCGATACGGGCATGCACTGGCCATTTAGGCATAGTCAAAGCCTCCCAAGAACCGCTGGTCATATCCGCGGTTTGTCACAAACGGAATAGACGCCGGGCGAAACCGGCCCGGCGTCCACGAGATTCTGCCCGGAATCAGGCTGCGGAAGCGGCGAATCCTTCTCTGGAAGCGGGCTCGTCAGGCGCGCGCAACAGGCCGCGGGCACCCTTGAGCGCGTCCGGTATAAGCTCAAGCGCCGGAAGGCGCTGCCGCTCGAACGGACCCGGCATGCGCAAGGCTGCAGTCTTGTCAGCGGTGAAGCCGAAGCGACTGTAATAGGGCGCATCGCCCACAAGGATCACCGCGCGATGCCCACGGCGGCGCGCTGCGGCAAGCGCATGGCGGACGAGCGCGGTGCCGATACCGCGGTTGCGGCAATCGTTTGCAATGGCCACCGGTCCGAGAAGCAGGGCGGTCTGACCGGTACCGCAAACGATATCCCAGCAGCGGGCCGTGCCGACAACGCGCTTGCCGTCCGTGGCCACGAAGGCGAGGTCGTCGGCCGGCCGCCGTCCGTCGCGCAGGCGCTGCGAGCTTTTGCGCCATCGGCGTTTGCCGAAGGCTTCGTCGAGCAGCGCCTCGCGCGCCGCAACATCAGGAGGTCGCTCTTTTCTGATCGAGATCATCTCAGCCTGCTCCCGCCCCGGCGCGCAGCCAAGCGCGCGCTGCGAAGGGCGTTGTGTGGGGTGAAGGGAGCCGGGCAAGCCGGCTCCCGCGATGTCAGATGTGATAGGTCTTCAACGGCGAGAAGCCATTGAACGCCACCGACGAGTAAGTGGCGGTGTAAGCGCCGGTGCCCTCGATCAGCACCTTGTCACCGATTTCCAGGCTGACGGGGAGCAGGTACGGCTCCTTCTCGTACAGCACGTCGGCGGAATCGCAGGTCGGCCCAGCCAGCACGCAGGGTGCCAGAGCGTCGCCGTCCCGCGGGGTGCGGATCGGGTAACGGATCGACTCGTCCATCGTCTCGGCGAGGCCGCCGAACTTGCCGATGTCGAGATAGACCCAGCGGACATCGTCTTCCTCGCTCTTCTTGGAAACGAGGACGACCTCGGCCTCGATGGTGCCGGCATTGCCGACCATGCCGCGGCCCGGCTCGATGATCGTCTCCGGGATGCGGTTGCCGAAGTGCTTGCGCAACGCCTTGAAGATCGCGGTGCCGTAGGTTTTCACCGAGGGCACGTTCTTCAGGTACTTGGTCGGGAACCCACCGCCGAGGTTGACCATGGTGAGATTGATGCCGCGCTCGCCGCATTCCCGAAATACCGCCGCCGCCGACGCGAGCGCGCGGTCCCAGGCATGCTGGTTGCGCTGTTGGGAGCCGACATGGAACGACACACCCACGGGCTCAAGGCCCGCCTTGAGGGCGTGCTCCAATACGTCGACGGCCATGGCCGGTTCGCAGCCAAACTTGCGTGACAGCGGCCATTCCGCTCCGACGCAGTCGGACAGGATGCGACAAAACACACGGCTGCGGGGCGCGGCACGGGCGATCTTGTCGACCTCGGCCTTGCAGTCGACGGCATAGAGGCGAACGCCAAGCGCGTAGGCGCGCGCGATGTCGCGCTCCTTCTTGATGGTGTTGCCATAGGAGACCCGATCGGGCGTGGCACCGGCCGCCAGCACCATCTCGATCTCGCGGATCGATGCGGTGTCGAAGCAGGACCCGAGCTTTGCCAAAAGGGTCAGCACCTCCGGCGCAGGGTTTGCCTTGACGGCGTAGAACACGCGCGTGTCCGGCAACGCCTTGGCGAAGGCATTGTAGTTGTCACGGATGACGTCCAGATCGACGACCAGGCAAGGGCCTTCGTCTTTACGCTTGCGTAGAAACTCGCGGATGCGCTCAGTCATTGGCGCTATTCCCCACGGCTTAAGGCCTCTTCGGGCCCTTATGTCGCGGCTTTTGAGCTTGTCGCCTGCGCGCGATGGGGACGCGCCGACGCCTGCACTCTCCTGCCGCTCAACTGCCTTGGATTGGATGGGGAGATCCCCGTCCGCACGGCCGGCAAAGATGAACAAGCCTCTTCGGTGACCCGCGCCGGTGGTGGAGACCGGCAGAGACCAAGGAAGCCCGATCGTCGTTGCTTTAAGCCGCGTCCCCTGCTGAGAGCAGAGTGCGCCGGTTTCGCCTCCGGCTGCCGGTCAGATTTCTTGGAGAGGTTGGCTCGTCTCTCCAGGCGGCTGGCCGGCCTCTTGTCCGGCTACCTACCGACCGACACACGGCCACAGGCACGTGCGAAATTGGGCACTATCGAAATAACATTTTTTGCGCGTTGTGCAAGAGAATTAGTACGTCGCGCGAAAAACTTTCTTAACGTTCTGTTTCGGCGATCGACGACGCGCGCTCACCCGCGAGTGGTGAACGGCTCGATGCGGTGAGCGGCGCGGATAAACTGCACCATGATGGCAAGGCCGCAGAGCACGAACACGACATCGAGCACCCGCGCGCCTAAGCTGCCGAGATCGAACAACGTCGCGATGGCCCATGAGCCCGCAAACGCTGCACCGAACACCTCGGCGCCGATCAAGATGGCGGCGCTGACGACCGTGGTGACGTTAAGCCAGTTGATGCGGCGCCCTTGGGCCATGTGGAGCTCCTCTTGCGAGCCGCAATGTCATCGAAACCTGCTGACAGATCAAGTCCATAGAGCCAGCGCCACCGCTGGTCTGAAAAAGCGGTTCGGCGGCAATAATGTGGCAGCGCTGTGTGTCGATATCGACAAGCGCGCCGAGGTGTCCCCTCACAGAGGGCCTCGCCAACGGACCGGTCTCCGACTAGATGGACGGCATGACACACTCGCCAGATTCCTCCCAGCTCTCCAACCTGCTGCTGACGAAATGGACCGGCCCCTTCGAGCTCCCGCCGTTCTCGTCGATCAGGCCCGATGACTTCCGCCCCGCCTTCGACCGGGCGCTGGCCGACCATCGGGCTGAGATAGATGCCATTGCTGGAAACCCGGCGGAGCCCAGCTTCGACAACACCATAGCGGCGCTCGAAGCCAGCGGCCGCGAGCTGGAGGGCGTGACCAACCTGTTCTTCGTGCTCGCGGGCGCGGACACGTCCGACGAGGTCGAGGCTGTGGAGCGTGATGTCTCGCCGCTCCTCGCCCGCCACAACAATGCGCTCTATCTCAATCCTGCCCTCTATTCCCGTATCGCGGGCCTGTATCGCCAGCGCCATGAGCTTGATCTGGACGCCGAACAGGCACGGGTGCTCGAGCGCTATCACACCCGGTTTGTCCGCGCCGGTGCGGCGGTCGACAAGCCTGCCCAGGACCGGCTGGCGGCCATAAACGAGCAGCTGGCAACCCTTGGGACCCGGTTCGGACAGAACGTCCTCGCCGACGAGAAGTCCTTCGCGATGCTGCTGGACGAAGGCGATCTCGCCGGGTTGCCCGATTTCGCCCGCGCGGCCGCCCGAGCGGCTGCCGAAGAGCGGGGGGAGCCGAACAAATATGCGATTACGCTGGCGCGCTCGTCGGTGGAGACCTTCCTTCAGTTCTCGTCCCGACGGGATCTGCGCGAGAAGGCATTCCAGGCCTGGATCAGGCGCGGCGAAAACGGCGGAGCAACGGACAATCGGTCCCTGATCGCGGAGATGGTTGCCCTGAGGGCCGAGCGCGCCAAGCTGCTCGGCTTTGCGACTTTCTCCGATTACCGGCTTGACGATCAGATGGCCAAGACCCCGGCGGCCGCGCGCGGTCTGCTGGACGAGGTGTGGGGTCGCGCGCGAACGAAAGCCAGCGCCGAGCGCGATGAACTGCAGGCCCTGATCACGCAAGAGGGAGGCAACTTCGCACTGGCTGCACACGATTGGCGTTATTATGCGGAGAAGCTGCGCAAGGCGAAGTTCGATCTCGATGAGGCCGAGATCAAGCCTTATCTCCAGCTTGAGAAGATGATCGAGGCCGCTTTCGAGACTGCCGGCCGCCTGTTCGGTCTCTCCTTCAAGCCGGTCAGCGTTCCGCTCTATCATCCTGATGCGCGCGCATGGGAGGTGACGGATTCACAGGGCCGTCACGTGGCGCTCTTTATCGGCGATTATTTCGCCCGAACGTCCAAGCACAGCGGCGCCTGGTCGACGTCTTTGCGCGATCAGGAAAAGCTTTCCGGTGACATACGGCCGATCATCGTGAACGTTTGCAATTTCTCGAAGCCATCGGCGGGCGAACCCGCGCTGCTGTCCTTCGATGACGCGCGCACTCTGTTTCACGAGTTCGGCCACGCGCTGCACGGAATGCTGTCGAACATCACGTATCCCTTGCTTGCGGGAACCGCGGTGTCCAGCGACTTCGTCGAACTGCCCTCGCAGCTGTACGAGCATTGGTTGGAAGTACCCGAGATACTGCACGAGTACGCGCGTCACTGCCGCACCGGTGAGCCGATGCCCAAGGCGTTGCTTGAGCGACTGCTCAAGACCCGGACCTTTAATCAAGGCTTCGCCACTGTGGAATACACGGCGTGCGCTCTCGTCGATCTCGACCTGCATTCATTGTCTGATGCTGCCGGGCTCGACATCTCCGATTTCGAACGCAGGGACCTCGCCCGCATCGCCATGCCGGCAGAAATCCTCATGCGCCACCGGTTGCCGCATTTTCAGCATTTGTTCTCAGGCGGAGGTTATGCGGCCGGGTATTACTCTTACATGTGGTCGGAAGTGCTTGATGCCGATGCGTTTGAGGCGTTCGAAGAGACAGGCAATGCCTTCGATCCGGTGACGGCGAAGCGTTTGCGCGATTATATCTACGCCGCCGGAAATCTGCGGGAACCGGCAGAGGCCTATAAATCCTTTCGCGGCAGGCTGCCGACGGTGGATGCGCTCTTGAAGAAGCGTGGCCTGGCCGACGTCGCCTCCACATGACTCTCCACACTGCCGGACACCGTCGGGGCGTGGTGGCCGCTCCGCACGCAGCCGCGGTTGAGGACGGTCGCGCGATCCTTAAGGAAGGTGGCAACGCAGTCGAGGCAATGCTCGCGATGGCGGCCAGCATTGCGGCTGTCTATCCGCACATGAACCACCTGGGTGGAGATGCTTTCTGGCTTATCCGCGAACCCTCCGGCCGCGTGTGGGCGCTGATGGGAGCGGGACGAGCCGGCGCCAAAGCCACGCCGCGATTTTATCGTGACGCGGGCCACGACGAGATCCCGGCGCGTGGCCCGCTTGCAGCGCTCACCGTTCCGGGCGCAATTGGCACATGGATGCTGGCGCAGGAGGCGGCGAGGGCGCAGGGTGGCAAGCTGTCCCTCTCGATGTTACTCGCCCCCGCCATCAATCACGCACGCAATGGCTACACGGTTACGCGCAGTCAGGCCCGGCTGACGGCGGAAAAATTGCCGGAAATGGACAAGGCAGTCGGTTTCAAAAAGGCGTTCCTGCTCGACGGCAAGCCGCCGGATGCCGGCGCCCGACTCAGGCAGACGCAATTTGGCGAAACCCTCGATCATCTCGCGCATGCCGGCCTCGACGATTTTTATCGCGGCGATGTCGGTCGGGAGATTGCCGGCGATCTCGAACGCATCGGCAGCCCGGTGACGCGCGCCGATCTTGAAAACTATCGAGCAACCGTCGCTGAACCGCTCAGCGTCCCGACCAAGACGGGTACGCTCTACAATTCGCCTCCGCCGACACAGGGGCTCGCATCGCTTATGATTCTGGCGCTGTTCGACCGGATGCATGTCGCGCAAGCGGACGGGTTCGAGCATATCCACGGCCTCGTCGAAGCGACCAAGCGTGCCTTCCGCGTTCGTGACCACGTGATCACCGATCCCGACCGGATGACCGGCAACGTCGATCGATATCTGTCGCCTGCATTCCTCGATGCCGAAGCAGCAAGGATCGATCCACGCAAGGCAGCGCGCTGGCCGGCGCCATATGGCGAAGGCGACACCATCTGGATGGGTGCTGCCGATGCAGGCGGCCTCGTTGTGTCCTTCATCCAGTCGCTCTATTGGGAATTCGGCTCCGGCTGCGTGCTGCCTGCGACCGGCATCCTGATGCAGAACCGCGGCGCCAGCTTCTCGCTCGACCCGAAAGCGCTCAACGTGCTGGCGCCTGGCCGTCGACCATTCCACACCCTCAGTCCCGCGCTCGCGGTGCTTAACGACGGGCGCGTGCTCGCGTACGGCACCATGGGCGGCGATGGCCAGCCGCAAAGCCAGGCGGCCGTATTCTCGCGCTGTGTCACGTTTCGCCAACCGCTCGAAAAGGCGCTCGATGCGCCACGGTGGCTGCTCGGCCGCACCTGGGGTTCGACGCACACCAATCTGCGGATGGAGTCGCGATTCGCGGACAATTTGATCGATCGCCTGCTTTCGGCCGGCCACGACGTCGCAGTTCTGGACGAGGCCTATTCCGACACGATGGGTCATGCCGGCGTCGTAGTGCTGCATGCCAGCGGTAGCCTGGAAGGCGGACACGATCCGCGTGCCGACGGAGGGGCCGCAGGCGTCTAGATGCTGATGTCGACGATCGCTTGCACAGGTTCCTCGGTGGTCTCAGGTACTAGCCAGCCAGAACGGTAACGATTTTCGCACTGTAACAATATTGCACGCCACCTTTGTGCCGCACTCCGTGTTAAGGTGCGGCGCATGACCGCTTCATTTCGAGCCATCACGGCCTTTTTCCTCGGTCTTGCAATCGCCGCTCCGGCACACGCGCATCCGCATGTCTGGGTGACGATGCACACCGATCTCGTCTATGCGCCTGACGGGAGCATTACCGGCATTCGCCACGCCTGGTCATTCGACGACATGTTCTCGACCTTCGCCACGCAAGGGCTGGACAGCAAGGAGAAAGGCAAGTTCACCCGTGAAGAGCTTGCCCCATTGGCCAAGGTCAATGTCGAATCGCTCAAGGAGTTCGACTACTTCACCTACGCAACCGCCGACGGCAAGAAGACGGAGCTGACCGATCCCGCGCCGGACTACTGGCTCGACTACAAGGATCAGGTTCTTACGCTGAACTTCACCTTGCCGTTCAAGAAGCCTGTTAAGGCAAAAGAGCTGAAGATCGAAATCTACGATCCGACGATCTTCGTTGACTTCTCCTTTGAGAAGACAAATCCAGCCAAGCTGGTCGGTGCGCCGAAATGCAAGCTCGACGTGCATTTCCCGCGCGAAATGAGCTTTGCCGAAGGCAAGAGGCTGAGTGAAATTCCGGCCGATCAAAAGAATACGACCATGGCCTGGGGTGCGCAGTTCGCCAACAAGCTCGTGGTGACCTGTCCTTGACGCTGATGCCGCGATCCCGCATTGCGCGAAGCATTTTGCTGTCGATCTTCATTCTGTTCCTTCTCGCCGCGATCGATGCAACCCTAGCACAGCCGTTCGGTGTGCCGCGCGGGACGCCATCGTCAGACGTCGGTGGCTTTGCCGGCTGGATTCTTGCCAAGCAGGCGGAGTTCTATCGCATGCTGTCGGGCCTGATCCGCGCTGCGAAGGCGGATGGCAGCGCCGCCTACACGCTGCTTGGCGTTTCGTTTCTTTATGGTGTTTTCCACGCTGCAGGGCCGGGTCACGGCAAGGCGGTGATCTCATCCTACCTGGTCGCCAACAACGAGACCTGGCGGCGCGGCGTCGTGCTGTCTTTTGCTTCGGCTATGCTGCAGGCATTCACGGCGATCGCGATCGTGGGCATTGCGGCCGCGCTCCTCGGCGCGACCGCCAAGGCGATGGGCGATACCATCCGCGTGATCGAGATCGTCAGCTATGCCTTGATCATGCTGATCGGTCTCCGCCTATTGTGGGTCAAAGGCCGCGCGTTCCTGCGCCTTTTGCTTGGCGAAAAACCCGCCCATTCTGCATCTGATCACAATCACCACCATCATGATCATGTCCACGAGCATGGGCACGCGCATCATCATGAACATGCGCATCATCATGAGCATGCGCATTACCACCATCACCACGATGAGGAAGAAGCCTCCGCCTGGGGGCACGCGCACGCACCCGAGCCGCAAGAGTTGACGGGCCGGCATTGGCTCAGGCGCGGGCTTGCCGCGATCGTGGCGGTTGGATTGCGTCCATGCTCAGGTGCGATCATCGTGCTCGTCTTTGCGCTGGCGCAGGGTTTGTTCTGGATTGGCGTCGCGTCGACGTTTGTGATGGGTCTCGGAACGGCGATCACGGTTGCAGCCATTGCTACGCTTGCCGTTGGCGCGCGTGGGCTCGCTGGCCGGCTCGCCGAGGCAAAGCCTGGAATGGGAATGCTTCTGGTGCGCGGATTGGAAACCGCCGCCGCGCTCGTGATCGTGTTGTTCGGCGCTGCGTTGCTCACCGGCTATATGGTGAATGAGCGACTGATGGGGTTCTAGCGGGGGACGCCATGACCGAATCCCACGAGCTTTTTTCCTACGGTGCAGCCTACGAGCGGATGATGGGCCGCTGGAGCCGCGTTGCCGGCAAGTCGTTTCTCGATTGGATCGAGTTGCCCAGCGGGCTGCGCTGTCTCGACGTCGGCTGCGGCAATGGTGCTTTCACCGAAGAGCTGATCGCTCGCTGCGCTCCAGCGAGTGTTATGGGGCTCGATCCATCGGAACAGCAGATCGCCTATGCACGGCAACGCCCTGGAGCGAAGGTCGCCGAATTCCGCGCGGGCGATGCGCAAGCACTGCCTTTCGCAGACGATACCTATGATGCCGCGCTGATGGCGCTGGTCGTGGCCTTTCTTTCGGATCCGGCCAAGGCGGTAGCGGAAATGGCGCGGGTGGTACGTCCCGGCGGCTGGGTGGCAACCTACATGTGGGATATCGCCGGTGGAGGGGTGCCCGTGCATCCTCTGTATGACGCATTAAAATCTATCGGCGCCACCCCGGGAGTTCAGCCCAACCCGGAAGCTTCGCGGCGCGAGGCACTGCAGGATTTTTGGGAGAAGGCAGGACTGCAGTCGATCGAAATGCGCGTGATCCGCATCCCTGTTGCGTTCTCCAACTTCGACGATTTCTGGGAATCGACCACGGTGCCGGTCGGACCACAGGGCAAAGTGGTCGCGGCCCTGTTGCCAGATGCGCGAGAGAGACTGCGTGCGAAACTGCGCGAACAGCTGCCGATCGCCGCGGATGGACGGATTGCGTATGAAGCATTCGCCAATGCGGTGAAGGGGCGTGTGGCAGCCTGAAATCTCTCGCGCCAGTCAGGCGAAATCTTCCTTCCGCAATTCAATCGGCTGGCCGTGCGGCGTGCGATCGCAGGCGCGATCCCAGGCGTCACGGTACCGGTGCAGCGTCTCGGGTGTCGCCAAGCCCTTTTCCGCGACGAGTTTTTCCAGCGCATTCAGCCAGTGCGAATAATAGGTGTTCCCGGTGTCGGGATCGCCGGATTGCTGCGCGCGCTTGATCTCGGTCGCGAGCGCTGCCGCCCATTCAGGCCAGGTGAAAACGCCCCGCTCGTGGAGCGCCAGCGCCATGGCAAATGCCTGCGCTTCCCATGGCTCGCGGAACACCGGGCCATCGGCATCGCGCGGTACGCCCGGAACGGCGATCGCCGCGCGCATCGCGGCCTGTGGATCCATGCTCACTATGCCGGCTCCAGATAAGGCTCCCAGGCGTCGACCGATATCTTGACCGTCGGGTCGCCGTCCGCGCCCCATAACTCCGGGCCATCGAAGCGCACCGTGTAAAGCCATTGCGGATTTTCGCCCGCGCCGACGGCGTTACTGTCTGGAAAAACGTGACACCCAATGACGCGTTCGATGGTACCAATATGGCCGCGCACGTAGCCGGGCAGGCGGGTGTGGG